>NZ_ANNO01000193.1:0-1233 GCF_000409565.1 Pseudochrobactrum sp. AO18b | reverse complement strand
CGGGCGTTTTTTATTGTCACCACTGTGTTGGCCGGAATGAAATATTTTATGGCACCATGACAGAATGACGCCAGCATGATAAAACTATACTAATTATCTCATATTTTAACGCCGATAACAGGCGTATAGTTTATGAGGCAGATATGCAGATTGATATTCAGGATTTTCCGCTGGTACGGATGGATTATTCCGGTGCAGGTAAGCAGAGTATTGAAGAAACATTGCAGATTTTTGAGCAATGCCTGCAACGCAAACAAGCTTTTGTCTTTCTTGGCTGGGCTGCGGATTTTGACAAGGATCCGAACGAGAATGTGGCAGACCGGCGCGCCGTTTCTCTATGGATGAAACAGCATAAAGCCGAATTACGAGATTATGTGAAGGCGATGTATTATGTTGAGCCAAGTGCAGTGAAGCGCTTAGCGGCGAAAGCTTTTGCAGTCATTTACGGCAAGTTCTGGGGGCATCCGATGATTGTCACGGAGAGCCGCAATGAGGCTGTAAGACAGGCTTATGAACTTTTAGGATTATCATCAGAGCAACGGTGATTTTATGTTTTTCACGACAGATTTTCCTGATTATGCTTTGCCGGATCAGATCAACCGTCCCGTGGTGGTCATGGGCTTATCGATGGTTGTTGATGGCTGGGAGTTTCCGCGCCATTCCCATCGCAAAGCGCAACTTTTATTCAGCGCCAGTGGTGTGGTGACAGTTGAAACGGATAGCGGCGTCTGGGTTGTGCCGCCGCAATGCGCTGTATGGATACCGGGTGGGCTATTTCATAAAGCCAGAAGCTCCGGCGAGGCACGCGGTTTCGGTCTGTTTGTTGCGCCGGACGTCGTTGACGGTTTGCCGGAGAATTGTTGCAGCGTTTCCGTCTCGCCTTTGCTGCAAAGCCTGCTGGAAAAAGCTGCGGGTTTTGATCCCTGTTATGATGAAGATGGTGCAGAGGGCAGGCTCATCACTGTGTTGCTGGATGAATTGGTGGCTGCGCCATTGGAGCAATTACATCTGCCGATACCGGCGGACAGCCGTTTGCGCAAGCTGACCGATATTTTGCTGGATGATCCGGCAAGCCACGCGACCTTGGAAGAATGGGCGCATCGTATTGGCATGAGTGAACGTAGTCTGAGCCGGTTGTTCAGCCATGAAACAGGTATGAGTGTCGGGCGCTGGCGGCGGCAATTGCATGTGATAACCGGTGTGCAATTGCTGACACAAGGGCGGTCAATCCAG
>NZ_ANNO01000192.1:0-25880 GCF_000409565.1 Pseudochrobactrum sp. AO18b | reverse complement strand
CGCAGGGGGGTCGGCACGCCGCCGGGGCGATTTCTGGCCGAGCGACGCTCATCATGGAACCTGTTTCGCGGCGCAGCTATACATTAATTACGTCCAGAAATAGCGGATCAGGTGGAAGAACACCGGTGCGGCGAAAACCAGACTATCGGCGCGATCCATCATGCCGCCATGACCTTCAATCATATGGCCCCAGTCTTTAACGCCGCGGTCACGTTTGATTGCGGAAGCGACAAGGCCGCCGAAGAAACCCATAATACAGGCAATGGCTGCAAGGCCGCCTGCCTGTAGCGGGGAAAAAGGTGTGAGCCATGAGAGCGCTGCCCCCAGCAAAGACGCGCTTGCCACACCGCCGATCAGGCCTTCCCATGTTTTCGACGGGGAGACTTTCGGCGAAATGCGGTGTTTGCCGAATAATTTGCCGAAGATGAATTGCAACACATCGCAGCCCTGCACCACGGCAATCAGAAAGGCGATCAGCAGCATTTGCCGGCCTTCAAAACCCTCAATATGCAATGTCGCGAGAGCAGGCACATGGCTGATGCAATAGACCGAGAGCATAATGCCCCATTGCTGCTCGGAAATGCGCTCCAGAAACCGGCTGGTATTGCCCCAAAGTGCTGTCAGAACCGACATGGCCAGAAACACATAAACGGGAATGAAGATGGAATAGAGTCCGTACCATTCCACCCAGACCAGATAATATTGCACCGGAATAACAATCAGGAAGGCACCAAGCAACAGCCAATGGTCACTGCGATGCGTATGGGTGAGGGTCACATATTCCCGAAGCGCTGCGAAAGAGACCAGTCCGAACAGAATGACGACGCCGGTCTTTCCAAACAGAAAAGCGATGCTGATTGCGGCGATCATAATCCACCACGCACGAATGCGTGCATTGATATTGCTGAGTGTGGAAGGCAGTGGTTTGGCACTGCGCCAGCTGATTAACGCGGCAGCAAGGCTTGCGACTGATAACAGCACAACCAGTCCGATCAGCAGAAGATTGGTTTCTTCAGTCACGATGTTCTCCGTCGGAATGGGGACTGAGTGTCAGCAAGGCATGTTGTGCACGGTGCAGAAAGTTTTTGCGCTCTTCATCCGGTTGCAATTGCAGCGGCGCACCGAAAATCACACGGCATAATAGCGGTACCGGCAGAAATGTGCCTTTCGGCAAAACGCGGGACATATTCTCAATCCAGCAGGGCACCAGTTCCACATCCGGCCGCGCTTTGGCCAGATGATAGAGACCGGCGCGAAAACGCAGCAGCGGATCGTCTGTCATATTGCGGGTGCCTTCAGGAAAGAAAATAAGCGACTGGCCGCTGTCAATCGCGCGCAGCATCACGAGTAACGGGTCTTCACTGCGCTCAATCCAGTTGCGCTCCACCAGCACTGTGCCGAGCAGCCGCGTGGCAATGAAGCGGCGCAAGCGGTTGCTGTTCCAGTAATCGGCACCGGCAACGGCGCGGGTTCTTGCGCGCTCGCCTAAGGGCAGTGAGGAGGACAGCAGGATGAAGTCGCCATGGCTGGTGTGATTGGCGAAATAAATGCGCTGTTTGCGGGACGGGACTGTGCCGCTCCAGATCGGACGCACGCCGGTAATGGCGCGGGAAAAAAAGGCCAGAACCATGCCGGAGAAAATCTGTAATACTGAATGCGAGTCCGGATCGGCCATGAAGAACAGTCGTTTTTATTTTGCTTCACATTAAATTCAGCAAGTAACAGAATAAAATCACTTTTCGCAATCATTTCTTATTTGCGTGAATGACGCTGTTTTATTGATGATCCGGATAAAGACGCACCGGCCTGCCGGTTTTGCGGATCAGCTCTTCAGCCTGCTGACTGTCCGCAGCATGCCCGCTTTCAACCAGCCAGCGGGCAATGAGATTGGCACTGCGCTGATAGCCCAAGGCACAACATATCAATGTCGGGCGCGGCGCATTATGCATTGCCGTGACTGCGGCCTGCATGGTTGCAGGCTCCGGCTTTGCAAGATCCATCAGCGGAAAAGCCTGCCAGTGGGATTTGATATGGCGTGGTGCGATACACTCCGCAGTCATATCAATGATACAGGCATAATTTTGTGTTTCTGAGCGTTTCGAGAAACGTCCGAGATAAAGATTTTCAGTAATTTTAACCGCTGACGGTTCGCGCCATGTCCATGCGATACGGTTGAGCCTGAAAAAGATGCGCAGCGGTAAAAAGAGCCAAAAGGAAGCAAGACTGACGGAGCCGTCAGGACGCTTTTGAAAGATTTTTGCGCCGCCTCCGCTATAGCCAAAGCTCAGCATCAGCAAGGCCAATGCAGGCCAGAGCAGCAACAGAATTGCCGGATGCCCGCCGGTGAATGTGAGTGCAAGTAGCGCAAGACCGGCAGCACCATAAATACGCATGAATTTGCGGGATTTGGGATCACGGGTGAAACGGTAATTCTGCCAGGGGGCATCGCCTTCACGGGGAAACAGCCACAGAGCAAACAGACCGAGCAAAGCACCGGCCGGAACATCAATGAAATGATGCTGCCAAGTGGTGAGAACAGACAGGGCAATGAGCAGGCACCAGCCATGCCAGATCATGCGCCAAGGTGCGGGTAGTCTGTCATGCAGATGCTCCCAGATGATAATTGCCAATGCAATATGCAGCGAAGGTGCCTGATTGAACGGCTGGTCGAAATTTCCGAGCATGGTGAACAGCCAGCCGGAAAGGCCGGTTGTGACAGGTTTCGTCCATGTGATGGTCAGCGGAAAAGCGATGAAACAGACAAAGGCAATGAATTGCGCCGTGAGATAGCGGCCGATCAGCCGGTTTTGCTCTTGTTTGCTGGTGCTGACCAAAACCGCGACAGCGTAGAACAGATTGAGCGACCAATAGGGGAGGATCGTCCAGCCCCAGAACGGGATTTGCTGTTCCCAGTCAAAGACAATCTCCGGCACTGCAATACGCTGCGATGCCAGCCAGTTCGCCAGCCCGTAAGTGGCATAAAACAGCGGGGCAAGCAGGAGCAACCACAGCACGCCCCGCTTTACCAATACCGGATCTGTTTTATGCACTTCGGATTTAAGCTGCATTATTTCTCGATACGTTGCGCCAGCGATACGGTGAAGATGCCCCATTGGTCGATGCGCTGTTCAATCTTGCGGAAACCTGCGGCCTCCACCAGCTGATCCATTTCATTCTGCGTGCGGCGGCGCATCACCCATGCCTGTCCACCACGATGGGAGGTGAGCGCACGGGCAATCATTTCCAGCTGCGGATGCCAAGGCTGATTGGTATAGATCAGATATCCGCCGCTCTGTACCGCCTGTGCCAGTCCTTCAAGTGATTGCGCGATCTGGTCATTATCGGCAAAAAGCTCATAAAGACCGGAAACAATAGCGAGATTTGGCGCTGTCTCCGCGTCTGTGCCAAGAGCAGCGAGCACCTTGGTGTCGAAAGCATCACCTTCATGGAACTCGGCTTTACCGGAAAGATTGCGCTCCGCAATCAGTTGACGACCGGCCAGCACATTGATCGGTGAATAATCCTGCAAGCGCACCGAGGCGATTTCATCGTCCTTGGTGGTGAGTGCATCCAGTACATAGCGTCCGTGACCAGCGGCAATATCGAGAATGCGCGCCGGTTTCCCGTCATCCTGCAAACGGGTGACAGCCTGCCGGATCAGCTCTTCCAGATGGGTTTTACGCTGGCGGATACCGCGCCAGCCAATAGCATTGAGGAAGGTTTTATCGGTATAGCGGCCGCCCCAGCCTAAGCCCTTCACCTCATTGCGATAAACATAGTCGAGCGTAGAGCCGGAATCGAAACCGGTGCGGATGCCGGTTTTCAACCCTTCCGAGAACAATCCGCCGATACGGATAGAAGCACGGGTCATGCCCCAATAAGCCCCGCGCGGACTGGTAATGGACAGAGGGGTAGCCAGACGGTCAGCTTCATCACGGGTAAAGCCCTGAATATGCGCATCAAGTAGTGAGCTTTTCTGCGGAGCCTTGGCAAATTGCTGCTCAATGAAAGGCCGGATTTTGGCAAAAGCCAGTGCGCGGTCACGCTCGCCCAATGTGTCGTGATAGAAGCCTTTCAGCACATGGCGCTCTTTAATCGGGCCTGCGAGGTTTTCGTAAAAACGATGTTGCGGCGCATCACGCACCACCCAGTCGCGACCGGAAATCAGCACCTGTGTCGGCGTGGTAATCGCACGGGCATCGCGGACAATGCGCTCTGCATTCTCATAGAGCTCCAGCAGAATATTGGAGGCAATCGGGCGGGTAATCAGCGGATCATTTTCAAAAGATGCAATGCGCTCTTTATCATGGGTGAGAAAGCGGGCTTTGACATAGGAATTGACGAAGAATGTGCCTTTGAGCTTCTGCCAGAGCCAGATGCCTTCCTTGGCCAGCGGTACATAAAGTTTAACGTCAAAAGCCGGAGCAGCCAGCACCATGGCACGGATCGGCGGCGCATAATCATGCACCCATGTAGCACCGATAACCGCGCCGACACTTTGTGCAATCAGCGCCATATCCTGCAAGGCGAAACCGTCTGTCTCGGTGATATGGCGGGCAAAGCAGTCAAGGTCGCGCACTGTGGTTGCAAAGGAAGGCGAATAGCCGCGCTGTCCTTGTGTAAGGCCGTGACCACGAGCATCCCATGCATAGAAGCTGTAATTGTCCAGCCCGAGTTCTTCGACAATATGCGCGACACGGCCGCTATGTTCGTGACCGCGATGCAGAAGAATGATTGCACCTTCCGGCTTTTCGCTCAAAGCTGGCCAGTAGCGGAAAAAGATTTCCTGCCGGTCATGGCTGATAAAATGCCGCTCAGTGCAATCGCGTTTTACCGAAGTCATAGGCCTGTCTTTCATATGGCGATACAAGAATATAGATGTTGTTTTGCTATTTATTGTAAGTCTTTTAGCCTAAACGATGTTTAAGAAAAATGATTTTGCAAAGAGTTATACCGTGTCTGTTTATCAGCTTAAGAGCCGTTTTCAGGATTTATTACGTCCGCTGGTCAGCCGATTGGCACAGTGGGGTGTGACCGCCAACCAGGTGACTATTGCGGCGATGCTGATCTCTGTGGCAGTCGGTTCATGGCTGGTGATTGCTGAAAACAAAATATGGTTCTGGCTCATCCCCGTATGGCTGTTTATCCGCATGGCGATGAATGCGATAGACGGGATGCTGGCGCGCGAATTTAACCAGCAAAGCATTTTGGGAGCCTATCTCAACGAGCTTGGTGATCTTGTCTCTGATATTGCACTGTTTGCACCGTTTCTGTGGGTCGCACCGTTTCAGCCGCATTGGATGGGGCTGATTATTGTACTGGCTTTGCTCACCGAATTTGCCGGATTGCTGGGCCTGAGTGTCGGGGCATCGCGGCGCTATGACGGGCCGATGGGCAAGAGTGATCGTGCTCTGTTATTCGGCATTCTCGGCGGATGGCTGGCCGTTGACGGCTTTCTGCCGCAATGGATGGTCTGGTTGCAGCCGCTGTTGATCGCCCTGTTAGTGTGGACGATTTTCAACCGTATTCGCAGAGGTTTAGCAGAGGCTGCAAAGGGCTGAGATTGCTCAGCTCTGTTTCTCACGCCAGTCACGCAGTCGGTTAATGGCAGTCTCCAGCGTATCAAGCTTTTTGGCGAAGCAAAAACGCACATGGCTGGTGATATTGCGCTCTGAATAGAACGAAGACACCGGTACCGGCGTTACACCGGCCTCGCGGGTGAGGCGCTGGCTGAAGGCCAGATCATCACCATCTTTGTCGAGGTCGCTGATATCGGCAACCGCGAAATAAGTGGCAGGCGCAGAGGCAATGTTAAAACCGGCTTCACGCAGACCGGCATCGAGATAATCACGACGTTTAGCCAGTTCTTCCCGCAGGCCGGTGAAATAACTGTCCGGCAAGTTGAGACCGACCGCTACCGCTGTCTGTAAGGCCGGTGGTGTGGTGAAGGTCATATATTGATGGACGCGGGAGATCACTTTCAGCAATTGCGCTTCGGCGGTGATATAGCCAACCTTCCAGCCGGTGAGCGAAAAGCTTTTACCTGCAGAGCCGATCCGTACCACACGGTCACGGATTTCCGGCAGCGAAAACAGCGAGATATGTTTATTGTCATCAAAGGTCAGATGTTCATAAACTTCATCGGCGATAATGAAGAGGTTATGCTTCACCGCCAGTTCCGCAATGAAATTCAGCTCCTCGCGGGTAAAGACCTTGCCGATCGGGTTCATCGGATTATTCACAACGATCATGCGCGTGCGCGGGGTAATCGCATCGCTCAGGGCTTGCAAAGGTAATTCCCAATGGGGCGGCGCAAGACGCACCGGCACAACCACACCACCGGCGCGGCGGATCACCGGACTGTAGGAATCATAGGCCGGTTCCAGCACAATCACTTCATCACCGGAATTCATCAGCGCAAAGAAACTGTCGGCCAGAGCTTCTGTGGCACCGGAAGTGATGAGAATTTCCGTTTCCCAATCGGCCTCAATATTGAAGAACCGGCGGGCATTGTCGGCCACAGCTTTGCGCAGGGTAGGAAGACCGAGCATTGGCGGATATTGATGGGAACCGTTGTGCAGAGCATCTGTTGCAGCGGCAATCAGTTCCTGCGGCTCAAGCCCTTCCGGAAAACCCTGTCCGAGATTAATGGCACCGGTTTCTGCGGCCAGTCTCGACATGATTTCAAAAACAGATATGCCGGATGCTGCGAAAACCGGATTGACCATGATATCCCCCTGCAAATAATGCCGTACTATAGAGTCCTGTTTTTAAACAGGAAAGCAGGCAAGTGCAGGAAAAACGACGCTGATTGGTATTGCTTGCTCTGTGATGTCGTTTCTTGAGAATATTATCCTGATACTGCAATGTTCATGTGCATAGATTACGTTGTCGCAGTGTTGCAACGCGTTCTTCAACGGCACTGACGATAGATTGCACAAATTCTGCGCCAAGAGCACCGCGGCGGATATCTTCCGGCTGCCAGACATTCACATAATAAGGGATAGAATGGCGGATCGGACGGATCAGCAGATTTTGCCCTTCAAAGGCCAGTGCGCTCAAAGGATTGATAACGGATATGCCAATGCCGGCTGTCACCAGAGAACCGATGGAGGATGCGGTGGTTGCTTCAATGGTCAGTTTGCGGCTGATGCCGGCATTGCTGAACCACTGATCGACCTGACGGCGATAGTAATCCTCATCGGAATAATAAATGAAATTATGACCGGAGAATTGCTCAATATCGAGACTGTCATAATCTGCCAGCGGATGACCGGCAGGCATGATGCATAGAAGATCGCCGGTATAAAGCTCGCGTGTTGCCGAGGCGCTGAGCGTAATATTGCCTTCTACCATACCGACATCAAAGAATTTGCTGAGGAGATCGCGGGTGAGGGCGCTTTCTTCCAGCGAGTGAATTTTCACAGACGCTTGTGGATGTTCATTGAGAAACAGTTTGGTGGCCTGCGGAATAATCGCATGTGCATAGGCGGGCAGGCAGGCAACGGATACGCGTTGTAAATTATCGCCGCGAATAGCGCGTGCTGTACGGGCAATTTCTTCAATACTGACAAAGGAGCGCTGCACAATCACGTTGAGCGCAGCAGCTTGTTGTGTGGGTTTTAGCCGTCGGTTATCACGGTGAAATAGCGTAAAGCCGAGTGTTGCTTCCAGATCTTTCAGCTCGCGGCTGATGGTTGGCTGCGAGGAGCCGAGATGATCTGCCGTTTCAGTAACATTAAGGGTGTGCATCAGCGACTGAAAAATTTCCAGCTGGCGGTGTGTCAGACGCATAAAATCTCCCCTTTGGCAGCAAGACCTTTCCAGTATTAAGCATATCGAAAATGAATAATAAAGAGATTATTATGAATTTGACCGCAGATGGATGTCTGATAGCTTGATGGGAGTAATGATGAAGCGGTGTGTCTTGTGAGACCCTCCGCTTCGAGTGTTTGAGGGTAGAATGACCACTGAGTTCTCACGTCCGCATGTTGCGCATTTCGGCTATAAAAACGGGGCTTTAAGCGTTGAAAACGTTGCTGTCTCTGCAATTGCAGAAAAATACGGCACGCCGTTTTATGTCTATTCGGCGGCTGCAGTGCGTGAACGTGTTGCCAGATTGCGCACTGCGCTGAACGGACTCAATGTGCAGATCTGCTATGCGGTGAAAGCCAATAACAACCTGTCGCTGTTGTCTTTGCTGGTTGGTGAAGGCTGCGGTATGGATATTGTTTCCGGCGGTGAGATGCACCGCGCATTGGCGGCCGGTTCGCCTGCGGATAAAATCGTATTCTCCGGCGTTGGTAAAACCGATGAGGAAATTGCAGCGGCACTCAATGCCGGAGTGCATCAGTTGAATATTGAATCCATCGAAGAGCTGGATGCGATTTCCCGTGTTGCCCGCCAGCTTGGCAAAGTGGCGACCGTTGTGCTGCGCATCAATCCTGATGTGGATGCGCTGACCCATCCGAAAATTACCACCGGCACCAGCAAGAACAAATTCGGCATTGCCTATGCCGATGCGCTGAATACTTATGCAGCCGCTTCTGCCCGTGAAGAAATCAATGTGGTCGGTATTGCTGTTCACATCGGTTCGCAGATTACGGATGTGACGCCATATCGTCAGACTTTTGAACGCTTGGCACAGCTGACAGCCGCAATCCGCGCCAAAGGCCTGAATATTTCCCGTCTTGATCTCGGCGGTGGCCTCGGCGTTTCCTATGATGGTTCTGCCGGTATTGATGTCGATGCCTATGCACAGACAATCCGCGATACACTTGGCGATATTGATTGTGAACTGACGATGGAGCCGGGTCGTTTTATCATTGCCGAAGCCGGTGCGCTGGTGACCAAAGTGCTCTATGGCAAAAATCAGGGCAATTCCAAATTCTCCATCGTTGATGCAGCGATGAATGATCTGATGCGTCCGGCACTTTATGATGCCGTGCATCCGGTCTGGCCGGTGCGTGAACCGGCAGCAGATGCGGAAACTCTGCCGGTTAATCTGGTTGGCCCTGTTTGCGAAAGCTCGGATACATTCGGCGAATTCGACCGTTTGCCAGCACTGGAGCGTGGTGATCTGGTGATGCTTGGTGTTGCTGGTGCCTATGGTGCAACAATGTCTTCAACCTATAATGCGCGTCCGCTTATTCAGGAAGTGCTGGTTGAGGGCGATACATTCAGACTGGTTCGCCGTCAGTGGACGGTAGAAGATGCACTTATGCTGGAACGCGATCTTTGATCGCGTAAGGAGACAAGAGGAACGGGATCTCTAGGATCCGGTCAGCATAAAGGGAACGGTTGGGAGGCCGTTTCCTGAGGCTGCTGCTAAAGTAGCCCGAAGAGGAGGGGAAATATGAGGCCATATTCCGAAGCGGCGCAAACAGGCGCAGCAGGAATTTTCTTCGTCAAGACCCACGGGCTGGGGAATGACTTTGTGCTTGTTGACGGTCGGGAAAAGTCTTTCCGGCCGCAGGCAGCAATGATTGCCCAGATTTGTGATCGTCATCGTGGTGTCGGCGGCGATCAGTTGCTGGTGCTGGAAGCCCCGCAAAATGCCCGTGCTGATGTGCGGATGCGCATTTATAATGTGGATGGTATGGAGGCTCCGGCCTGTTTTAATGCCAGCCGTTGTGCCGCTTTTCTCTGGATGCAGGAAGCAGGCAAAAATTCCGTCATTTTAGAAACGCTTGGTGGCTTGATCGAAGCCCGTATGGCAGGGGCAGAAAACGGTCAGCTGCGTATCAGCCTGTATCTGGCGCCAGCTGTTACAGACTGGCAGGCTATTCCGCTGGCAGGGCCGCTTGCGAACCATAACGGGCGTCTGAACCACGGTCCGTTGTCCGAACCTTTTGCCGTCAGTATGGGCAATCCGCATCTGGTTTATTTCGTGCCGGATTTTGATGCCGTGGATGTGCCGCTTGAGGCCGCTGTGGTGCAAAACAGTGCCTATCTGCCGGAGCAGGCGAATATTGGTGTGGCTGAACTGCTGCCGTCTGAAGGTGACGAGGCGCGGCTGAAACTGGTGGTTTATGAACGTCCCGGTATTCTCACTGAAGCCTGTGGCAGCGGCGCATGCGCAGCAGCGGTTGCAGCGGTACGCAGCGGACGCACAAATCAGAAAAAATTCCGTGTTTTAATGCCGGGCGGGGCTTTACAGGTCGAGTTATGTGCTGATGATAGAATTATCCTGACAGGGGATGTTGCTGTCGCATTTTACGGATTTTTGCCTGACGAAGCATAAACAGAATTCAATAAGGATAACGCAAAACTGTCCGTAAGAGACAGCGTTAGCTCTGATTATTACGCAGTTTCGGACGGATCGAAGCGGGATTAGAAATCAATTCGGTGAATTGATTTTCCCGCGAAGGCGGTATCCACTTTTCCTGAAACTGCTTGAGAGGGGAAATAATGACTTTTATATCAGTTGAGCACGTCAGCAAGACCTATCCTGCGACCAGCAATGGCAAGGCTCACCGTGCACTGGGCGATGTCTCTTTCTCCGTAGAGAAGGGGGAGGTTCTGGTAATTATCGGTCCTTCCGGCTCCGGTAAAAGCACTTTGCTGCGCACGCTCAATGCACTGGAAGCTATCGACAGCGGCACGATCACCGTCAATAATCTGGCAATCTCTGATCCTAAGACTGATCTCAATCATGCCCGTTCTGAAATCGGCATGGTGTTTCAGCATTTTAATCTGTTTCAGCATAAAACAGCGCTGGAAAACGTGGTTCTGCCACAGACAGTGGTGCTGAAACGCTCCAAGGCGGAGGCGCTGAAAATTGCGCAGGATATGCTGGCGCGTGTGGGCATTGCGGAACGTGCAGGACATTATCCGAGCCAGCTTTCCGGCGGCCAGCAACAGCGCGTGGCGATTGCCCGCGCCTTGGCGATGAACCCGAAAGTGATGCTGTTCGATGAGGCAACCTCGGCGCTCGATCCTGAAATGGTTGGCGGCATTCTCGATCTGATGAAAGAACTGGCAAAATCCGGCATGACCATGGTGGTTGTCACCCATGAAATGGGCTTTGCCCGTGAGGTGGCTGATCGTGTGATCTTCATGGATGAAGGGCAGATTGTCGAAACCGGAACGCCGGATGTGCTGTTTTCCAAGCCGGTTCATCAGCGCACACAGCATTTTCTCGAACAGGTACTTTAAGGGGAGTGTGCAGACGTTGGGAGACGTCTGTTGAAAGTTACGGAAATGAATGCCCGTAAATAAGGGTAAATCCATATAATAGTGAGGAGAACATTATGAAATTTCTGAAAAAAATCGCTCTGTCGATCGGAATGCTGGCGGGTGTGGCCGCTATGTCTGTCGGTGCTGCAAGCACTGCCAAAGCAGACATTATGGAAGAAATTCTGAAGCGCGGTGAGCTGCGTGTTGCCGTGCAAACGCAGGGCGCGCCGGTCAGCTTCATCAATAAAGATGGCAAACAGACCGGTCTGGCCGTAGAACTTGCCCGTATGATGGGTGAGGATCTCGGCGTTAAAGTCGTGTTTCAGGATTATGACTGGAAAGGTCTTATCCCGGCATTGCTGGCAGGCAAAGTGGATATGATTGCCGCTGACATGACGCCAACCCCGCAGCGTGCGGCGCAATTGCTGTTCTCCCGTCCGATGTTCTACGAAGAAACCGTTGCGGTGGTGAAGAATGATTCACTGCTGGCCAAATGGGAAGACCTCAATCAGGAAGGTCTGAATATCGGCTCGACGCAGGCCAGCTCATACAGTGAAGCCATTAAGAAGTTCATGCCAAAGGCAACGCTGAAAGAGTTCACCGGCGGTACTGCTGCTGTGGCACAGGCATTGTCTGCCGGTCGTATTGATGCAACGGTTTCCGATCTTGGCAACGTCACCAATTTCGTTAATGAATTCGGTAATCTGAAAATTCTTGACGGCATTATCGTCAAAAACCCGCTGGCCTTTGCCGTGCGCCCTGATGAAGCGCATCTGAAGTTCTGGCTCGACAATTATGTTGAACTGATCACCTCCGACAAGCGTCTCGACCAGATGGTCAACTACTGGTGGAACACCACCGAGTGGGAAAAAGACCACAAGTAACAGAAGCCATCTCCTGCCTGCCATTCGGGCGGGCAGGAGCCTTACTGTTTTAAATATTTTGCGCCGCTGCAGACTGTCTGCCTGCGTGAAATATCCGGGACCGGATAATGTCATCATTCATTCTTGATTATTTCAATTACCGCATCGTTGCGCAGTATCTCGACCGCTTTGCAGAAGGTCTGGGCAATACGCTGATTGCAACCGGTGTGAGTTTTGTGCTGTCTTTTGTGCTCGGCACGATCATGGCTGTTATCATGTTTACGCAGTGGAAAGTGCTGCGTAATCTGATACAGGCTTATGTCACATTCATCCGCTCGACCCCGCTGTTGGTGCAGATTTATCTGGTCTATTTCGGTCTGCCGGTTCTGTTGCCGTTTACTGCCAAATGGCCGGAAATGTGGCTTGGCATTGCCGCGCTGGTTATTAACTGTACGCCTTATATGTCCGAAATTATCCGTACCGGTATCGGCTCTGTGCCGCGCGGACAGGTTGAAGCTGCCAAAGCTGTGGGCATGAGTTACGGACAGCGGCTGATCCATATTGTGCTGCCGCAGGCTTTTGCCAATGTGATCCCGCCTGTGCTCGGCCAGACGGCCGTGCTGATTAAAGATACATCGCTGTTGTCGCTGATTACGGTGTTCGAATTCACCAGTGCGGGGCTGCTACTCAACAGTGAGCGCGTGCGCCCGAATGAGAGCTTCCTGACAATCGCTGCCGGATATCTCGCTATCTATTGTGTGATGCTGTTCCTTTCGCATCATGTGAAAAAGAAGCTGGCAGGTCCTGCCTGGGCTGCGAAAGGCTGATATGATGTTTGAATATTATTGGAAGCTTACAGTCTCGGTGATGCCGTTTCTTTGGCAGGGGTTCAAAGAGACTTTTACCGTTTCGCTTGTGGCTATTCTGGCGGGATCGATCATCGGGACTGTGATAGGGATTATCCGCAGTTATCGTATCCCAGTTTTGACACAGCTCTTTGGCGGTTATGTGCATATTTTGCGCGGTACGCCATTTCTGGTGCAGCTCTATGTGTTCTATTTCGTGCTGCCGAATACAGGTATTGAATGGCTGAGCTGGGATTCCACCACAGCGGCCTTTGTGGCGCTGTCGCTCTATACATCCTGCTATGTGGCTGAAATTGTGTGCAGTGCTATTGATGCGGTGCCGCGCGGCCAGTGGGAGGCAGCAACTGCAGTGGGCATGAGCCAGTTGCAAAAATTGTGGCATGTGATTTTGCCTCAGGCACTGAAACTGACCATTGCACCGATGAGTAGTGTCTATGTGATTATCATCAAGAGCACGGCCATTCTCTCGGTGATCGGGATTGCCGAACTGACCCGTCAGGGCGAAGTGTCGATGCTGCGTTTCCCGCGTGATGTGTTGTTTATCTATGGGCTGATTGCGTTGGTCTATTTCGTCTATTGTTACCCGATCCTCAAATTTTCCAAATGGGCGGAGAACAAGATCAGCGGTTCACAGCGCCTGTCATTAGATTAGAGCGCCGTGTGCCAGACTTGGCACACAAAGGTCGCTCTAACACTTTAAAATTAGAGCATAATTTTACTTTAAACTGATCCAAGTTTAAGGAATTATGCTCTAAAAATAAGAAAGCGCAGCATGTGAGTGCTGCGCTTTTTATCTATGCATTGCGGGCGATTTGCAGACTTTGAATGCCTTGTTTGGAAATGCGGTAAGCACTGCCGTTAAACGAGGCGATCAGCCGTTTGGCGCGCAGTTTTTTGAAGGTTTGTAAATCTGTACCGTCAAGAAACCAGCCCTCGCGGGAGATGAAATCGACATCAATAATTTTGCCATTGTCATCTTTTTCCGGTTCGATACGGCCGCCTTTGGCCAACATATCGAGAATACGGCGTTCAAAACGTGAAATATTCATGGCTGTCTCCGTTGTTGGAAACGGACGAACAGCCCACAGAAACCGCCAACACATGGCAGCATGATCTGAGTCATCATGGGAATTGTCCTGATAAGGAGAGAAAGTCGGGCGCAAGCCGTTGGAGCCTGTGTGTGACAGGCGGCTCTGCATAAGCAGAGGATCAACGATGAAGGATGCTGCGCATAAATCTCCTTAGGACGACTGCACGAAATATAATGCGAAAATGTAATAAAAACAAGTATGACTATGATGTGCAGGTAAGGTGATTGTTGATCGCAAAAATGCATGAGGCCAGATGATAATAGCGCTTGTCTTCGCTCAACAGGACGTATTCATTCAGGCACAGAAATTTCATTATAAAAGCACGGCACAATGACACAGAAAACACTATTCCGGCCGATCATCGGCGTGACACTCGACAGCGAAGAGGGCGGCGGATTTTCGGATTCTCCATGGTATGCAATCCGCCAGAATTATCTGTCCTGCCTTGAAGAGGCGGGCGCTGCACCGGTTGCCTTGCCGCATCTCACAGAACTGGCTGAAACCTATCTGAATATGATTGACGGGCTGGTTGTAACCGGCGGCGCTTTTGATGTGCCGCCTGCAATGTTCGGCGAAGAAGCGCGTACGGACACGATCCGTCTGAAACCGGCACGGACAGAATTTGAAGCGGCTGTTCTGCGCGGTGCGCTGGAGCGCGATATGCCGGTGCTGGGGATTTGCGGCGGTCATCAGCTGCTGGCTGTTATCGCCGGCGGTACGCTGGTGCAGCATATTCCGGATGAAGTATCGGGTGTGCTTGAACATTCTGTTTCGAAAGATACTGAAAATGCCGGTGGCAAGGAACGTGCAGGGCACAGTATCGCAATTGAAGAAGACAGCTTGCTGGCGAAACTGGTTGGCACAACCGGCCAGCATGTGAATAGCTCGCATCATCAGTCTGTTCGCACAGTCAAAGCGCCGATGCGTGTGACAGCTACGGCTGAAGACGGTATTATTGAAGCGATTGAGCACACGGAAAAGAGCTTTGCCATTGGTGTTCAATGGCATCCGGAATATAAACAGATGGAAGGCGATGTGCATCTGCTGGCAGCATTTTGCGCTGCTGCCGAAGCCTATCATAATCGCTGAGCTGTTTTCGCTTATAACGGCCTGTGCTCAATTGTGCAGGCCGTTTTACTTGTCTTTCATACCAAGATCGCGTGCAGCAAGATCCAGCATTTTATTGGAACTGTTGCGCGCCCGTTCTTTATCGCGCAGCCGTATGGCTTCAATCAGTTCCAGATGTTCGGAAATGGCCTCATCGCGGCTCGCAACTGCATCATTGGATGTGTAAAGCGTATAGCGCAATGCGGCTTCAATAATGCCGCAAAGCTGGCGAAAGACCTGATTATGGCTTGCCCGCAACAGAGCGATGTGGAAGTCAACATCGCCCTGCGTGAAGGCTTCAATATCGCTGCCCGCCTCATTCATCCGGTTCCATGCTATTTCCAGCGCTGCAATATCCATGGCGGATGCGCGCTGGGTTGCCAGTTCGGCAGCGACCGGTTCAATCGCGCGGCGGGCTTCCAGAACGCAGAGCAATAAATCCAGATCGACGATGCGCGGCCCCAACCAGTCCAGCACCTGCTGATCCAGCAGATTCCATTCATCCTGCTCACAAACGACTGTGCCGATACGCGGCTTACCGCGCACCAGCCCTTTGGACTCCAGTGTTTTTATCGTTTCGCGGATGACCGTGCGACTGACGCCATATTCTTCACACAAATCATTTTCGCGGGGCAGCATTGAGCCCGGCTTGAAGCGACCGTTGAGAATGTCAGCGGCGAGCGTCGCAGTGATGCTTTTTTGTACCCTTGGCCGCGTTGTGCGGGAAGGGGCATGCAGGCTCTGCTCAGACATTTCGGTCACGGCTTTTCTTTCGTTTTAATCCGGCCATCCGGTTGTTCAGTTTCCGGCTTTAATGCGGGCTCTGATCATAGTCATAGGGTTTGACAGACGGAAACCGCAAGGCACTCAGTTGTTTAATTATGTATAATGAACAATTTTAAATCATCATACAAGAATTATTGACTGGTATGATGATTTGTTTTAGCGTGACCGGCGATGGAGGACATCAACGTCATGACAAGGCTGTGGGAGCTTGAGATGACGTGCAATCTTTGGGAGGAAAGATATGCGCTTTTTTAAAACGGCTGCTTTAGCCGGGATGATGGCCGGTGTGGTTTTCACGGCTGTTGCAGGAGCATCTGCGGCCTATGCGGCGGATGTGAAAATCGGCTTTGTTGTGAAGCAACCGGAAGAACCATGGTTTCAGGATGAGTGGAAATTTGCCGATGTAGCGGCAAAGGAAAAAGGTTTCACTCTGGTCAAAATCGGTGCGGAAGACGGTGAGAAGGTGCAGTCTGCACTGGATAATCTGGCTGCACAGGGCGCTACCGGTGTGATCATCTGTACACCGGATGTGAAGCTCGGGCCGGGTATTGTTGCCAAGGCCGAGGCCAATGGTCTGAAATTGATGACTGTCGATGACCGTCTTGTCGGTGCGGATGGCAAGCCGCTGGAAGATGTGGCGCATATGGGGATTTCCGCTACCAAAATCGGTGAGGAAGTTGGCCGCGCCATCAGCGAAGAAGTTAAAAAGCGTGGCTGGGACTGGAAGAATGTCGGTGCAATCCGTGTTTCCTATGATCAGTTGCCGACTGCCGTTGATCGTGTTGAAGGTGCGCTTTCGGTTATGAAAGAAAACGGATTGCCGGAAGCCAATATTTTTGCTGCACCGCAGGCAAAAACCGATACTGAGGCCGCGCTGAATGCATCCACTGTTGTTCTCAACAAGAATGCGGATATCAAATATTGGGTTGCTGTTGGCCTCAATGATGAGTCCGTGCTTGGTGCGGTACGCGCAACGGAAAGTGTTGGCATTCCGTCAGAGAATGTTGTGGCGGTTGGTATCGGCGGTGCGGAATCTGCGATTAATGAGTTTAAAAAGCCTAGCCCGACCGGTTTCTACGGCACAGTTATCATTTCACCGAAGCGTCATGGTTATGAAACAGCGATGAATATGTATGCATGGCTGGCGGATGGAAAAGAGCCTGAAAAGCTCATTCTGACATCCGGTCAGCTAGCCTTGCGCGATAATTACGCGGAAGTCCGCAAGGAAATCGGCATCGAGTAATCCTGCACGGGGCCGGAGCATTGAGTGTTCCGGCTCCCATTTCTCAGAAATTATTGTTCAAGTGGTGCAACCACTGCTGAGAGACAGGTGCGGCATGGCTGACTTTCTGACCTTTAAAAATATTTCAAAGTTCTATCCCGGTGTTAAGGCGCTGACAGATGTGTCTTTCAGTGTTGCTCAAGGGGCTGTCCACGGGTTGATGGGAGAAAACGGGGCGGGTAAATCCACGCTCATCCGTGTTCTTTCCGGCGATCAGCAGGCGAATAGCGGTGAGATCATTATTGACGGTGTGGTGCAGAAATATGCATCCGTGCGCGATGCTTTTCATGCCGGTGTGATCGTTATCCATCAGGAACTGCAATTGGTGCCGGAACTGAGTGTTGCGGAAAATCTGTGGCTCGGGCGCTTTCCTGCAAAAGCGGGCATTATCAGTTTTAAAGCGCTGGTCAGTGATGTCGGCGAAAAATTGCGGATGATCGGTATTGATATCGACCCTGCCACCAAGGTTGCACAGCTTTCGATCGGTGAGCGGCAGATGGTTGAAATCGCCAAAGCTGTGATGCTGGATGCGCGTATCATCGCGCTCGACGAGCCGACGTCATCCCTGTCATCTCGGGAGAGCGAAATCCTGTTTCGCCTGATCGGCCGTCTGAAGGCTGAGGGCAAGATCATTCTTTATATCTCGCATCGTCTGGATGAGATTTTCCAGCTTTGCGATAGTCTGACTGTGTTGCGTGACGGCAAACTGGCCGCTCATCATCCGAGTCTTGAGAATGTCACCCGCGACCAGATTATCTCTGAAATGGTAGGGCGGGAGATCAATAATATCTGGGGTTGGCGCGGTCGCGATATTCGCCAGAATATATTGCTGAAGGTTGAAAATCTCAGCGGCAGTAAATTACCGGAGCCTGTGAATTTTGAGGTGCGTGCCGGTGAAATCTTAGGATTTTTCGGTCTGATCGGTGCCGGACGTTCCGAGATGAGCCGCCTGATTTATGGTGCCGATCAACGACGCGCCGGTGCGGTGTATGTTGAAGGTAAGGTTGTGAAGGCTGATGATCCGCGCAGTTCCATCCGTGCAGGTATCGTCCTTTGCCCTGAAGACCGTAAATTTGACGGTATTGTTCAAGGGCGTTCGATTGAAGAAAATATCGCTATTTCTGCCCGCAGACATTTTTCCCCGTTTGGCTTGATCCGCCCGAAAAAAGAGGCGGAACTGGCTGAAACCTATATCGGAAAATTACGGGTGCGTACGCCGTCGCGCAAACAGAATATCGTCAATCTCTCCGGCGGCAACCAGCAGAAGGTTATTCTCGGCCGCTGGCTGGCGGAGCAGAATATCAAAGTGCTGATTATTGATGAACCGACGCGCGGTATTGATGTGGGCGCCAAGGCAGAGATTTATGAAATTCTCTATCAGCTTGCTGAAAGCGGTATGGCGATTGTGGTGATCTCCAGCGAATTGCCCGAAGTCATGGGCATCTCAGACCGGATTATGGTGATGTGCGAAGGGCGGATTGCCGCCGGATTTGATCGCGCTGATTTTAATGACCGCGCCATTCTCACGGCGGCACTACCGGATAAGACCGTCGCTGAAACGGCAGCCGGATCATTACAAAAGGTATCCTGAACGATGGTTTCAATTAAAAAAATTCTGCTTGGTGAACAAGGGCTTGTGGTGATTTTTCTGCTGGCCTTTGCAGTGGTGGCGCTGACAGTCCCGAATTTTCTGACTGAACGGAATATGCTCGGGCTTCTGCAATCGGTGGTAACCATCGGCATTGTTGCCTGCACGATGATGTTCTGTCTTGCATCGCGCGATTTCGATCTTTCCGTCGGTTCCACTGTCGCCTTTACCGGCATGATTGCGGTGATGGCGTCCAATGCTACCGGTTCTATTTTTCTCGGATTGCTGGCCGCTTTGGCAGGCGGTTTTATCGTCGGGCTGTTCAATGGTGTTGTGATTGCGAAATTTCGTATCAATGCGCTGATTACCACGCTGGCGACAATGCAGATTGTGCGCGGATTGGCGCTGATCTCCAGTGATGGCCGTGCGGTTGGTATTAATGATCCGTCTTTCTATCAGCTGGCACTGTCAAAATTTTTAGGCATTCCGATGCCGATCTGGGTGATGGGACTGCTGTTTGTCATTTTCGGATTTGTGCTCAACCGCACAGTCTTCGGTAAGAATACACTGGCAATCGGCGGTAATCCCGAAGCATCGCGCCTAGCCGGTGTGAATGTGGATTCCATGCGTATCTGGATTTTTGCTTTGCAGGGGCTGGTCTGCGGTATTGCCGGTATTTTGCTGGCATCGCGCATTACGTCCGGCCAGCCGAATGCGGCAACAGGGCTTGAATTATCTGTCATCTCGGCTTGTGTTCTTGGTGGTGTTTCTCTGGCTGGTGGTCGTGCTGCAATGCTGGGCGTGATTGTTGGCGTGCTGATTATGGGGATTGCCGAGAATGTCATGAACCTGCTGAATATTCAGGCATTTTACCAATATGTCGTGCGCGGCTGCATTCTTCTCATTGCTGTACTGCTGGATAATCTGCGCTCAAACATGATCGGGTTCAGAGGGTAAACACTGATGAATGACGCTGTTTACGCATTGGTTGATTGGGGAACGAGCAGTTTTCGCCTCTGGATTACAAATGCACAGGGGCATATACTGGGTGAAAGCCGCAGTGATGAAGGTATGATGCATTGTGCCTCAACGGGTTTTGCACCGGTGCTGGAAAAGCATTTGCATAAGCTGGAAGCAGGGCCGGATCTGCCGGTTATGATCTGCGGCATGGCCGGTGCACGGCAAGGCTGGGCGGAGGCGCCCTATATCAGCCTGCCTGCTGCGCTTGATGGTCTGGCAGATTATGCGCTCAAGTTAGAAAATCAGACACGCGATATCCGTATTTTACCCGGACTTGCGCAGCGTGATGCATCCGCAGCCAATGTGATGCGCGGTGAGGAAACCCAGCTTGCGGGGATTGCCACGTCGATGCCTGATGGTCTGATCTGTATGCCTGGCACGCATAGTAAGTGGACGAGACTGGAAAACGGTGTTGTGACGCAGTTCGCGACTTTCATGACCGGTGAGCTCTTTGCGGTACTGTCTCAACATTCCATTCTCAGACATGCGGTGGATACGGATGCGGCTTTTGATGAAAATACGCCTGCTTTTCTCCGTGCTGTTGAAAAGACATGCGCGGAACCGGCACGGATGGCCGAGGATGTTTTTGGTATCCGTGCAGCACAATTGCTTGGTTTTGAAGAGCAGTCTGAGGGAGCTGCTCATCTTTCCGGTCTGCTGATCGGCGCAGAGGCGGGCAGAGCAAAACAGCTTTATGGCGCGGGCACAATCGGGCTGGTGGCTTCAGGAAAACTCGGCCGGTTGTATCAGGCTGCTCTGGAAAAAGCGGGTTTTACGATTGCCCTTCTGGATGGCGAAACTGCAGTCCGGCAGGGATTATTTGTGGCGGCAGCCAGAGTGTGGCCGGTAACACATCATGCGTGATGGAGAGGGAAGCACAATGTCATCTGTCATTTGGCCGAATTTGAAACGCTCACTGGTGGCGATCATTCGCGGTATTCGCAATGATGAGGTTGAGCCGGTGCTTGAAGCTCTGATTACAGAAGGGTTCGAGATTATTGAGATTCCGCTGAACTCACCGGAGCCGTGGGTTTCGATTGAACGCGCGGTGAGGTTATTCGGTGACAAAGTACTGATCGGTGCCGGAACCGTGCTGACAACAGAAGATGCACAGCGGCTGGCAGATATTGGCGGGCGGATTATGGTGAGCCCGAATACGGATGCCGATGTTATCCGCCACGCAACGTCCTGCGGGCTGATTACCATGCCCGGTTGTTATACGGCGAGTGAGGCTCTGCTGGCGATCCGCAGTGGCGCTTCCGCATTGAAATTCTTCCCTGCCGGTTCCCTTGGTCCTTCAGGCATTGCGGCAATTAAAACCATTCTGCCGAAAGACGCGGTTGTTGGGGCTGTCGGTGGTGTTTCCGATCAGAATTTCGGGGATTATGCCCGCGTGGGTGTACGGACTTTTGGCATAGGTTCCAGTTTGTATAAATCAGAGGATAGTGCGGAAACCGTGCAGGCAAAAGCCCGTCTGACAATCACAGCCTATGATGAAGTGTTTGGTGGTGAGCATGGCTGAGATATTTGTGCCTGCTGCATTGAATGCACCTTTGTGTAAGCTGGGTGAGGGGCCGGTCTATGACCCGCATACAGATACGGTATGGTGGTTTGATATTCTGCAATCCAAACTCTGCGAATATCAGTTTCAAAGCGGTGTGAGCAGGCAGCATGATCTGCCTTTTGCCGCCAGTGCCCTTGCGCGGGTGGATGAGTATCGCCAGCTCCTTTTCACAGAGCGCGGCCTGTATCTGCGCGATGTGGCAACGGGCGACCTGTCTCTGCATTGTGAAGTCGAAGCGGATAACCGTCTTACCCGCTCCAATGATGCGCGGGTGCACCCATCAGGGGCATTCTGGCTTGGCACAATGGGCTGGCAGGCTGAGCAGGGTGCAGGTGCAATCTACTGGTATTTCAAAGGTGAATTGCGCAAGCTTTACGATGATATCACGATCAGCAATGCGATCTGTTTTTCACCGGATGGCACGGTCGGATATTTTGCCGATACAGCTTTACGTCAAGTGATGTGTGTGCCGCTTGACCCTGAGAATGGTTTGCTGGTCGGAGAGCCGAAACTGTTCCTCAATGATTTTCCCGCAGGCAATCCCGATGGTGCGGTTGTGGATGCGGACGGTAATTTTTGGGTTGCATTGTGGGGTGGCTCGCAGATTGCCGGATATGCACCGGATGGCAGTTTTCTGCGTTCAATTGCTCTGCCGGTTTCTCAGCCGAGTTGTCCTGCTTTTATCGGCAAAACTGCCAGCCAGATGCTGGTGACATCCGCATGGGCCGGGTTGGATGACGCAGTGCGACAGCAAGAGCCGTCGGGGGCGATATTTATCATGGATCTGCCGTTTCAGGGCAGGTTTGAACCCGATGTCAAAATCATCTGACCGGAGGCTGCCATGAGCATCATCATGTTGAAAAACCAACAATTTGAAGCGCATATTGCTAGCCAGGGCGGTACGGTACATGGCTTGTGGTGGCACGATCAGGGGCGGATTATTCCCCTGCTGCGTGAAGCAAAACATGCCGATGCAGCACCGGTTGAAACCGGTGGTTTTCCGCTCATCCCGTTCGGCAATCGTATTCCGCAAAATCACTTCAGTTTTGAGGGGCGGGATTATCATTTTCAGGCCAATACAGATGATGATCCGCTCTATATTCACGGCGAAAGCTGGCACGGTCTCTGGCAAATTGCAGAACAGACTGATGACAGGCTTGTACTGCGCTTTACCCATGACAAAGCCGATGCTGCTTTTATATACGAAGCGGAACAGAGTTTTACGCTGGATGAAACCGGCTTCAGCCTCTCCATGCGTGTGACAAATAAAGGAGATAAAGCCATGCCGTTCGGCCTTGGCTGGCATCCTTATTTTCATCTGACTGAGCAAACGCAGCTACAGCTCAACGCTCAGAAAATGTGGACGCAAGGTGTGGGTTATTTACCGGAAAACCGCGTCAATATTCCCGATGATCTGAATTTCAGCAGCATGAAAAAAATCCCCGATCATTGGGTGAATAACGGGTTTGAGGGCTGGGACGGCACTGCGACACTTGTCTGGCCGGAACAGAATACAGCTCTGACCATGAGTGCCGACCCGTTATTTGACCGGTTTTTTCTCTATGCGCCGCATGGTGTGCCGGAGCCGCAATCCCGCTCGGATTATTTTTGTCTGGAGCCGATGTCTCATATGGCGGGCGATCATTGCCGTGACGGTTATGGCGGGCTGAAAATATTGCAACCGTCTGAAAGTCTGTCGGGAATAATTTGTTTGCAGCCTGAGCAAACTAAAGCATTTCCAGCAAAAGTGTGAAGCGCCTTCGCGGGGAAATCAGTTCACTGGACTGATTTCTATTCCCGCTTCTATGCGTAGGATAATGCGTAAAACAAAGATTTAGAGCGGTTTAGACAATTCAGTTCTAACTGGAACCGCTCGAAAAATCAGGTCTATAAAAGGGTAACAGAATGAAAATCATCAAGCTCACGACCTATATTGTGCCGCCGCGCTGGCTGTTTGTGAAAGTGGAAACCGATGAGGGTATTTCCGGCTGGGGAGAGCCGATTGTTGAAGGACGTGCGCTGACAGTTGAAGCGGCGGTGCATGAGCTGTCTGATTATCTGATCGGCAAAGATCCGTTTCTGATCGAAGACCATTGGAATGTCATGTATCGCGGCGGGTTTTATCGTGGTGGTGCTGTGCATATGAGTGCCATTGCCGGTATAGATCAGGCGCTGTGGGATATTAAAGGCAAGGCACTGAATGTGCCGGTGCATCAGCTGCTCGGCGGACAATGCCGCGACCGGATTAAAGTCTATTCTTGGATCGGCGGCGACCGTCCGTCTGATGTGGCACGCAATGCCAAGGAAATGGTGGAGCGCGGTTTTACAGCATTGAAGCTCAATGGAGCGGAAGAGCTGCAGATCGTTGACAGCTATGCCAAGATCGACGCGATTGTCGAGACGATCGGCACCGTGCGTGATGCGGTCGGCCCGCATGTCGGGATTGGGGCGGATTTTCATGGCCGCGTGCATCGCCCGATGGCCAAAGTGCTGGCCAAAGCGCTCGATCCGTTCCGGCTGATGTTTATTGAAGAGCCAGTTTTATCCGAGAATTATGAAGCGCTGAAAGAGATAGCCAATCATACGTCCACGCCGATTGCTCTGGGGGAGCGTCTTTATTCCCGCTGGGATTTCAAGAATATTCTCTCCGGCGGTTATGTGGATATTATTCAGCCTGATCTGTCCCATGCGGGCGGGATCACCGAATGCCGCAAGATTGCATCGATGGCTGAAGCCTATGATATTGCACTGGCGCCGCATTGCCCGCTGGGGCCGATTGCTCTGGCTGCCTGCCTGCAGATTGATGCGGTGAGTTATAATGCCTTCATTCAGGAGCAGAGCCTGAATATCCATTATAATCAGGATAATGACATTCTGGATTACATCACCAATCGTGAGGTCTTCGATTACAAAGACGGCTTTGTGGCTATTCCGCAGGGGCCGGGTCTGGGTGTCGATGTGGATGAAGCCTATGTGATTGAACGGGCTAAAACCGGCCATCGCTGGCGCAATCCGGTGTGGCGTCACGAAGATGGCAGTCTCGCTGAATGGTAATGCGGGCGTTCAAAAAGGATAAATATCATGGCTGATCGTCTGATCGGAAAACGCATTGTTGTCACCGGCGCAGCACAGGGGATCGGCCTTGCGATTGCGCAATGTTTTGGCCGCGAGGGCGCGGCGCTGTTCCTGATTGATACGGATGGGGCATTGCTGGAAAAAGAAGTGCTGGCTTTGCGGGAAAGCGGCGTTACGGTGAGCTTTGCTCAGGCGGATATTTCCGATGCCAAAGCGATTGAAAATGCTTTTCTGCAGGCCGATGCGGAAATCGGGCAGATTAATGCGCTGGTCAATAATGCGGGGATCAATGTCTTCAGCAAACCGCTGGAAATGGATGATGAAGCATGGAACCGTTGCTTCGACGTTAATCTGAAAGGCGCGTGGAATTGTTGTAAGGCTGTGCTGCCGCGTTTGATTGAGCAGGGCGGCGGTGCTATTCTCAATATTGCTTCCACCCATTCTTTCACGATTATCCCGCACACATTTCCTTATCCGCTGGCGAAACATGCCTTGCTGGGTATGACCAAATCGCTGGGGCTGGAATATGCGCCGCAGCAGATACGAGTGAATGCTATTGCACCGGGCTATGTGCTGACGCAGAAAAATGTCGACTATTGGAACAGTTTTCCTGACCCAGAGGCAGCAAAAGCTGAAACCATGCGGTTGCATCCGGGCGGGCGCATTGCCAGCACGCAGGAAATTGCGATGGCCGCTGTGTTTATGATTTCAGATGAGTGTCCGTTTATGACCGCAACCTGCCTGACAATCGACGGCGGTTTAAGTGTTTTGCAACACGCGGTCTAATAGTGCGTAAGAGTGGAAGATCAGTCCGCCGGACTGATCTCCTGTTTTTGTAAGAAGGCTGTGCCACCGGCTGCCTGCACGGCAAGACTGCCGGACTGAATACCGGCATTGAGTGCCGTTTGTGCATCTGCCCCTGAAAGCCATGCATTGATGAAACCGGCATTGAAGGCATCGCCTGCACCTGTGGTATCAATAACCGGTACATTTTCAGCTTTGGCGTGAAGATTATGCTCTTTTGAACGCAGCCATGCACCTTCCGCACCGCCTTTTAATACGGTGACGGGAAAGGTTTTCGCGAGTTTATCGAGAGCGTCTTGCGGATCTTCAAAACCCGTAATCGCCAGCGCTTCTTCTTTATTGGGCAGGAAGATATCAATACCTGCGCAAGCCGTAAGCAGAGCCGGATCATAGATCAGGGTCTCATCCCAGCTTGGATCAAGCGAGACTGTGAGGCCGTGTGCCTTGGCACGGCGCACAAGATCAGGAATCTCATGCAGCGTTGCATATTCCGCGATGTGCAAGTGGCCTGCCTGTGACCAAGTGAGCGCGGCATCCAAAGTTGCAGGCAGTGCAGTGCCTGCACGCCGCGACAGGAAAGCACGGTCATTGCCGATGACGCTGGCGACAGTCACCTGAGGGCCTGCATCTGCCGAGCGCTCCAGAAATTGCAGATC
>NZ_ANNO01000191.1:0-23087 GCF_000409565.1 Pseudochrobactrum sp. AO18b | reverse complement strand
TGCCAGACCGGCGGACAGAGCATCCAGACCGAGCCGCGCCACAAGCGCGGTTGTGCGGCCGGTATGTGCCAGATGCGCGGCGGTGATATAGGCACCGCCACCGGCTGCCATTTTCAGATTGTCGGCAAAGACTTCACGTCCCGGTTCCGGCAAAGCTGCCAGACCGGTAAAAATCAGATCGCAGTAAATCCGCCCGATGCTGAGAACGGCCGGATGCTGATTGTCTTTCAAACTCATAGACGTCCCAGACTTTTCTCTGTCGCCTTGTCAAACAGATAGAGACTGCCACTGGCTGCGCGTGCAGTCAGCGTGCTGCCGGTGGCCGGAATGAATTTGCCCGATGCAGTAGCGATAACTGCGGTGCCCTGTACATCAATATGCACCAGTGTTTCAGGCCCCAGCGGTTCAGCCGCGGTGACGGTGCCGGTCAGTTCAATGCCTGCCGGTGCGGAGGCGACATCGCCGGTGACAACCATCAGATCATGCGGGCGGATACCGACCAGAACATCGCCGTCCGTTGCGAATTCCACGCTGTTGCCGTTTTTACGGCCTGAGATCAGGTTCATCGACGGGCTGCCGATAAAGCGGGCGGTAAACACATCAACCGGATTTTCATAAAGCTCGGTCGGTGTGCCGGTCTGCAGAATATTACCGTCGCGCATCACCACAATACGGTCAGCCATAGTCATGGCCTCCACCTGGTCGTGGGTCACATAAACGGTTGTGGTTTTGAGGCGCTGGTGCAGACGTTTGATCTCAATACGCATCTGGGCGCGTAATTGCGCGTCAAGATTGGAAAGAGGTTCATCAAACAGGAAAGCAGACGGATTGCGCACCATCGCACGGCCAATGGCAACGCGCTGACGCTGGCCGCCGGAGAGCGCAGCAGGGCGGCGATCCAGATATGGCTCAAGTCCGAGAATTTTTGCGGTTTCTTCAATACGGGCATTCTTATCCGCATTGGAGATTTTGGAGGTATAGAGACCGAAGCCGATATTCTGGCGCACAGTCATATGCGGATAGATCGCATAATTCTGGAACACCATCGCAATATTGCGCTGTTTCGGGTCACGTTCATTGACGACTTCATCGCCGATTTTCAGCGCGCCGCCGGAAATATCTTCCAGACCGGCAATCATGCGTAGCGTCGTGGATTTGCCGCAGCCGGAAGGCCCGACGAAAACCACAAATTCGCCGTCGGCAATTTGCAGGTCAATGCCGCGCACGGCCTCAACCTTGCCATAGCGTTTAACCAGCTTGTTCAGTTCGATCGTTGCCATCAGCGTTTCTCCACCAAGGCCTGAAATTTATCATTGAGCTCGCGCGCGGCTTTGGCCTCGTCTGCGGCTTGTGTGTCTGCAAGGCTTGCAAAGGCATTGGCCTGATCGCGATATGCTGTGAGTGCCTCAGCCATTGGCTCCGGTGCAGGGCCGCCGAAACGATCACGCACGGCGATGAAATGCTCCGGCGAAACCAGCTCTTCAAACTTTGTACGGTCGAAAGACGGTTCTCTGCCTGCTGCATGTTTGAAGGCTTCCAGAAACGGCTCATAGCCGTCCTGTGCCAGACCGCCGCCTTTGGCAACAACAGCCTTGGCCACGGTTGCTGCAATTTCATGCGCCTGACGGAAGGACAGACCTTCAATGCGTACCAGTGAATCAGCCAGCTCGGTAATGGTAATGCAGGAGCGGCGGATATTGTCGGCAACACGTGCCGGATCAATGCGAATGGCCTGCACAAAGGCGGCCAGCAGATCAAGCACACGACCGGCAGAAGCAAAAGCTTCATAGCCCATTTGCTGCGTTTCACCTTCACTGTCATTCATATCGGTGAAAGGCGTATTATGGATCACATCCAGCACAGTGCGGGCGCGTCCCATGGTCTGACTTGCCAGATGGCGCATATGTTCAATTGGCACCGGATTGCGCTTCTGCGGCATGATCGAAGAGATCTGCACAAAAGCATTCGGCACATAGATCTGGCCAACCTCGAAGCTCGTCCAGAACTGGAAATCCTGAATGAGACGGCCGAGATGGATAAACATCAGCTCAATCGCGGAATAGGTTGAGGTGATGTAATCCGAAGCGGCAATACAGCTGTAAGAATTGCGTAAAGGCGCGGCAAAGCCCAACAGGTCAGCCACGCGTGCGCGGTCGATGGGAAAACCTGAGGTGGTGATGGCTGCCGCGCCCATAGGTGACAGGTTGACGATTTCACGCGCTGTTGCAAAACGCTGCATATCGCGGATCAGCACTTCAATTGCTGCGGACAGATAATGGCCGAAGGTTGAAGGCTGTGCAGGCTGACCATGCGTATAGGCAACAATCAGTGTTGCCTGCTCGCGGTTTGCAGTTTCAATCATCGCATTGAGCAGATGACGGGATTTGGCCAGCAGAATATCAATATGTTCTTTGAGGCCGAGTTTGAACAGCGTGTGGTCAATATCATTGCGTGAACGTGCGGTATGCAGACGACCGGCAATATCTGCGCCGAGGCGGGACTTCAGTTCTTTCTCGATCAGGAAGAAGAAGTCCTCAACTTCACCCGTATAGGTGAGAGATGCGGGATCAATATCACGGTCGATCTGTTCCAGCGCACCGGCGATTGCCGATGCCTGTTTTTCGTCGAGAATGCCGGTTTCCGTCAGCATGACCAGATGGGCGCGGTCAATACGGCGGAAACTTTCGACATGATGGGTTTTAGCGCCGTCAAAAAGCGGTTTCAGCACGGTCTCCTTGTAGACCGGATCAGGGAAAACGCTTTTATCGGCAAGGCGCGGATCGTTTACAGACATGATAGTATCCTTATCCCTTCAGGCCGGCCAGCATGACGCCGCGCACGATATAGCGCTGCAGCAACAGGAACACGAGCAGTGTTGGCAGGGTGGCGATAGCGGCGCCGGTCATAATCATTTCCCACTGAATCGATTGCTCGACCGCGAAACTCGAAAGCCCGACAGGCAATGTGTAGAGTTCCTTGCTGGTGGTGACGATCAGCGGCCAGAAGAAGGCTGTCCAGTTGCCGAGAAAGGTGAAGATTGCCAGAGCCGACAGTGCCGGTGTGACCAGCGGCATGGCCACTTTCCACCAGATCTGGAATTCGTTCAGACCATCCACACGGGCAGCTTCGAGGAAGTCATTCGGCACGCCTTCAAAGAACTGCTTCATCAGGAAGGTACCAAAAGCCGTCATCATGCCCGGGAACATGATGCCCCAATAGCTGTCGAGCCAGCCGAGTTTGCTGGACATCAGATACCACGGGATCACCAGCATTTCGGTCGGGATCATCAGCGTTGACAGAATGGCGAGGAAGATGAAGTGGCGGCCACGGAACTGGAATTTTGCCAATGTGTAGCCGACAAGACTGTCGAAAAACACATTGGATAATGTGACGACAACCGCGACGAACATCGAGTTGAAGAACCAGCGCAGGAAGCGGCCGTCTGCCAGAATGGTGACATAGTTCTGTACTGTCGGTTCAGCCGGTATCAGACGCAGATCATAGACCTGACTGGCGGTTTTGAACGAGGTGGAGAACATATAGGCCAGCGGTGTGACCATGATGATGCCGCCGATAAACAGCAGTGTCCATGTGAGGACGCGGCCTGGCCGGATATTTGCAAACGGGAGTGCCGGTGTTTTGGTTTCAGCGGTCATTTCTTTTCCCTCAAGATCCACAGCTGCAACAGTGAGACAACCAGCAGAATGGAGAACAGCACGACTGTCTGCGCAGCGGCATAGCCCATGGCGTAAGACGAGAAGGCGGTTTGATAGATCATCAGCACCAGTGGCTTGGTGGAGCCAAGCGGACCGCCCGGATCATAGGTGGTCATGTTATAGACCTGATCGAAAATGCGCAGGAAGCCGATGGACGAGAAGACGACCAGAAACACGGTTGTCGGTTTCAGCAGCGGAATGGTGATTTTGCGCAGGATTGCCCATTCACCCAGGCCGTCAATGCGGGCAGCTTCATAATAGGTGTTAGGGATAGCGCGCAGACCAGCCATGAAAATGATGATCTGGAAGCCGAGGCCCGCCCAGATGGATGTTGCCATAATGGAATAGAGTGCCTGATCCACCGAGCGCAGGAATGTCTGCTGGGGCAGGCCGATGGTATTGAGCATATTATTGATCACGCCGATCGGAGCAGGCTGATAGAACCAGCGCCAGACCCAGCCCATTGCCGCAGCAGTGGTGAGAAACGGCAGGAAATACAGACCACGGATCAGCCCGTGCATGAAACGTACGCGATCAAGATAATAGGCGATCACAAAAGCCAGAAACAGGCTGACCGGCGTGCCGATAAGCAAGTAAGTGAATGTGTTTTTGAACACTTTCCAGAATTGCGGATCAGCGAACAGTTTCTCATAATTCGCAAGGCCGATAAATTTCGGCGGTTTCATCAGATCCCAGTTGGTCAGCGACAGCCAGAAGGCTTCAACCGTGGGATAAAACCGGATGACCGTGTAAAACAGAATAGGCAGGGCGAGAAAGCTCCACACCCAGATGAGCCGCCTTGTGCGCATGGGCAGGCGGTTCCAGAAAGTATCACCGGAGCGGGCAGCCGTCACAGTCATGGTTCAAAATACCTTATGGTACAGAAGCATATCCGGCAAAATGCGATGCGGTTTTGCGGGACTATGCGTCAAACAAATTTGGGGAATATAGCCGGAGGTTCAGCACATACCGGAAATATTCTGGCGGAGAGCCGGAACTCATCCGCAGTTTCATGCAGTCTGAAGATGATGAAACGATATTCCGGTGTGCCGCCGATTGATGACAGCGGCACACCGTCTTTTCAGAGATTACTGCGCATCATCGATGATGGTCTGTTCTGCTTTTGCAGCTTCAGCCAGCGACTCTTTCACAGGCTGTTTTTCCAGAACCACACGGTTCACCATATCCATAGCGGTCTGACGCTGGGCTGCTTCATCCACAAACATGGTGGTGTGCGCATAGTCCAGACCTCTGAGGAACGGGCCGTAGATCGGGTCTGCCAGATTGGCTTCAGTCTGGGCAACCGCACGACGTGCAGGTAGTTCACCAACTTCCTTGAGCCAGATTTCCATCGCTTCCGGCGAGGAGATATAGTTCAGGAATTTCTTGGCAGCTTCCAGTTTCTCGCCTTTTGCATTGGCACCGATACCGTTTGCAAAATAGCTGGCATAGTTAGAACGCACGCCTTCAGCATTGGCTGGCAGTTCGGTTACACCCCATTCAAAATCCTTGATGGTGCGGAATGCGCCGAGGCGGAAAGTACCGTCAACAGTCATGGCAGCCATGCCTGCACGGAACGCAGCCTGACCTTCATCCATGAATTTCAACTCGCCGACTTTTTTCTCTGTCTGCAGGTCGGTGTAGAATTTCAGAGCCTTTTCACCGGCTTCGGAATCATAGGTGACTTTGCGGTCATTGTCGGTGTAAGGCGCGCCACCATACTGGCGGATCAGCACTTCACGCCACCAATGGTGATCCTGTCCGGCCATATCCAGAGTGATACCGGCAGTGGTCAGATTGCCGTTTGCATCGCGCTTGGCAGTCTTTTCAGCCGCCGCAACCAGCTCATCCAGTGTTTTTGGCGGGTTTTTCGGATCCAGACCGGCTTCTTCAAACAGTTTCTTGTTGTAGAACAGCGCCAGCGAACGTACCGCAGTCGGCAGACCATAATAGTCTTCGCCGCGCTTCATCGCACTGGTGATCGGGAAGAAGTCGCTTTCGATCTTATCATGCGGGAATGTATCGGTTGGCAGCGGCTGCAAAATGCCGCCTGCTACGAATTTATCGAGCCAGCCATAGAAAAGCTGCATGACATCAGGGCTGTTGCCAGCCATTTTGGCTGCAATCACGCGGGTCTGATAATCATCATAAGGGAAGGTGGTGTGCTTGACCTTGATGTCTGGATTGGCTTTTTCGAAATTCTCGATCAGCTTGTCCATCGCTTTAACGCGCGATTCGAAGACATATTGCCAATATTCAATTTCAACAGCCTGCGCTGCATTGAGCGCCATTGTGCTGAAGCCTGCGAGCAATCCCGCAAATAATAGTTTACGCATGTGAACCTCCCCTTATGACCTCCGGCTGTTGCCGGTATCAGGCAAAAATACAGTTTTGTGCATGTTGTTTCCGAAACGGCAGCCCGTTTTGGGGTGACATGCGTCAGCGATCAGTGTTCGGAAATTGCATCTCGTCAAAGACCGGTTGGCAGCTTTGCCCCTTCAGATGCGTTTTCCTCCGCAGAGCTGCCCTCTACGGTCACTATTTTACAGGCTTTTGTCAATAAGATAATTTACTTGAGTTAATCTATTGCGGTTATGAAGGCTCTCGCTTATCATTTTTTTGAGACGGGCAGGACGGAGCAGCATGGGCGCACAGCCGGCAGGTACACAATCGGGTACAGAATCAGGCACACAGCTGATTACTTTGGGTAAAAACCCCGAGCGAATCCGCGATCATAATCGTCGGGTGGTGCTGGATATTGTGCGTCAGCACGGCTCTTTGGGGCGGATGCATATTGCGCGCCTGACCCATCTGACGGCTCAGGCAATTGCCAATATTGTCGATGAACTGGTCTGTGAAAATCTGTTGATGGAGACCGGAAGGCTCAAATCCGGCCGTGGTCAGCCGCCTAAACAATTCGCAGTCAATCCTGACGGCGCTGTAACGATGGGTGTTGAAATGGCATCCGATCACATGGTGACGACGGTGCTTGATCTGACAGGGCAACCCCGTTCCCGCCATATTACACCGGTGCATGATACCAGCCCTGACGCGCTTTCCGGCTTGTTGCGTATACAGGTTGATACTGTGAAAGCGGAGTTTTCTGCACCTTTGCTGGGTGTCGGTGTGGTGATGCCGGGGCCGTTCGATATTGAAGGCATGACCTCTGTCGGGCCGACTACTTTGCCCGGCTGGTCAGATGTGGATGCGGCAGCCATTTTAGGTGAGGCTTGCGGTGAGCCGGTTACCATCGAGAATGACGCGAATGCGGCAGCGGTGGGAGAGCGCCTGTTTGGTGCGGGACATGCCATTTCCTCTTTTGCGATGATCTATTTCGGTGCCGGTGTCGGTCTTGGTATGATTCAGGATGGTGTGCCGTTTCGCGGCGCTTTCGGCAATGCCGGTGAAATCGGACATATTGTGGTGGCGCCAAAAGGGCGAGCCTGCCCCTGTGGTCAGTCCGGTTGTCTGGAGCGCTACGCCTCACTGTATGTCCTGCGTGAAAAGCTGGCTTTGGCGGGCGTGACAGAAACAGATTTTGATGATCTGCAGAAATTGCATGACAGCGCTCATCCGGTGCTGATGGAATGGATGGATGAGGCCGCACTCTATCTGGCGCCGATGATTGCCATGATCGAAAATATTCTCGATCCGGAAACGGTAGTGCTGGGCGGTATGTTACCCGATGCGATTATCGACGGATTGATTGCACGGATGGGGCAGTTGCCGATTTCCGTTGCCAGCCGCCGCAGCCGTGCTTTGCCGCGTGTGCTGCGCGGGCATACCGGACAATTTACGGCGGCTTTGGGTGCCGCTGCTCTGCCTTTGTTTGAAGCGATGACCCCGAAACTGGATACGCTCGCTGACTTGTAATTCATTCTTGTGAGGAGGCATCCGGTGCTGACTGACCGCCAACGTATAGAACAACAAAAATCGGCACCGGCTCTTATGCGCCTGCATCATGCATTAAGCCGGTTACGCTCGGTGGTTACAGTGATGAATACAGGCGCACACCCTGATGATGAGCAAAGCGGCTTACTGGCTTATTTCCGTTTTGGTGCGGGTATGCGGGTGATTGTCGGTTGTTCCACAAGGGGTGAGGGCGGGCAGAATGCACTGGGGCCAGAACGCGGCGGTGCATTGGGGCTGATGCGCTCCCGTGAAATGGAAGAGGCCGCGCGGATACTGGATTGCGATATTGTCTGGCTTGGTCACGGGCCTGATGATGCGGTACATGACTTTGGCTTTTCCAAAGATGGTGACCGGACTTTTGACCGCTGGGGTGAGGAGCGTATTGTCGAGCGTCTTGTGCGTGCCTATCGGAGTGAGCGGCCGGATATTGTAATTCCGACATTTCTTGATGTGCCGGGTCAGCATGGTCATCACCGTGCGATGACCCGCGCGGCGGAGCGAGCGATTACGCTGGCTGCTGACAATCAGGCTTTTCCTGAGCATTTTGCGCAAGGGCTGAAGCCTTGGCAGGTCGCCAAATATTATCTGCCTGCATGGTCTGGCGGGGGTGATACTTATGATGATGAAGTGCCGCCACCTGAAGCGACTGTGATTGTCCATGCTGACAAGCGCGAACCGGCAACGGGTGCGGATTATGACCGCATCGGGGAATGGTCGCGTTATTATCATGCTTCTCAGGGTATGGGACATTGGCCGAAGCAGCCAAAAATACAGTGGCCTTTGCATCTGCTGCTGGCAGAAAAGACCGGTGCGGAGGTTTCCGTTTTGGATAATCTGCCAGCTAATCTGGTGGCCTTAGCGGCTCATGCGGAGATGTTTGAAGTTGTCGCCCAAGCATTACAAGATGCGCAAAAAGCGATTGATAGTGCCATTGCCGCGTTTCCTGACCGTGATGCAATCATCGCTTTTCTGGTATCGGCTGCGCGCAATATTGATACTGTCCGAGCTAATGCGCCGGCAGATTTTCTGCTCGCGCATGAGCATCGTCTTTTACGCAAGAAGACCGAGATTGATGCTGCGCTGATTGAAGCTGCAGCGATTTTTGACAGTGCGGAGCTGAACCCGCCGGTGATGTCACCTGCCGGTGAAGCTTTGTTGCAGGTGCGGTTTGGTGCTGGTCATGCGCAATATCAGGCGCAGGTTGAGCCGGTTTTACCGGAGCATTGTGCGACCTATGCACATGAGACAACCGCGACCACTCAGTCCTTTGATATAAAGGCCGGAGCAGAGGCGGCTTTCAGTCCGCTTTATCGGCCGGTCTGGTCTTCGCTTGGTGGTAATGGCGAATTCTATGTGTGTGTGACGGCACAATTCTCTGACTATCAGGCTAAAGCGAGTTTCGATCTTGCGGAACAATTTGCGCTGGTGCCTGCCCAATCTGTGCGGATTGAGCCTGAGGCGGTGATTGTTCCACTTGATCCGGCAGGCAAGACACAATGGCCGGTGAATGTAACTGTCAGTGGTGATCCGCAGCCTGTGCGCTTTATCAGCACCGGTGGCTGGACGGTTGTGCAGAGCGCCGATAGCACGACACTTCATGCACCGGAAAAACGGGAAGCCGGACTGTTCCGCTTACAAGCACAAATTGCCGGTCGTGATGCAGTGCGGCAGACGCCAATTGCCTATCCGCATATCGGGCAGGTGATGTATCGCGAACCGGAATTGTTGAATGTTCTGGCGCTGGATCTGAAGCTGCCGCAAGGTGCAAAGATCGGTTATATCGGCAGCGGTGCTGATCGTGTTGGTCTGTGGTTGAGCCGTATGGGGCTTGATGTAACAGAGCTGGAGCCAAAACATCTGGCCGGTGACTTACAGCAATTCACCACCATTGTTGTCGGTATTTTTGCTTTCGGTATAAGGCAAGATCTGGCTGAGGCAACAGCACGCTTACATAGCTATGTTGAAAATGGCGGTCATTTGCTGACGCTTTATCATCGCCCTACCGATGGCTGGAACCCGCAGACAACACCGGTGCGTCCATTGAAAATCGGCTCACCCTCACTGCGCTGGCGAGTGACCGATCCCGCAGCGACTGTCACCGTTCTGGAACCGGAGCATAAATTACTCAATTGGCCGAACCAGATAACAACGCAGGACTGGCAGGGCTGGAACAAAGAGCGCGGGCTGTATTTCGCCTCTCATTGGGATGAGGCCTATCAGCCGTTATTGTCGATGCATGATGCTAATGAGCAGCCATTAACCGGTGCGCTTTTGTCTGCACGAATTGGTAAAGGGCGGCATACGCATACCAGTCTTGTGCTGCATCACCAGATGGACAGGCTGGTTGCGGGGGCATTCCGTCTGATGGCCAATCTGGTGAGTGGCGCTGATGATGAGAGTTTGTCTGATATTTAGGACAGTCTAGTGCAATTCTACTGACTACTGCAAAAATCTGAACTGATTATGTTTCTGTCAACAACGCACTTTGGTGCTTATTCCTGACACAGGAACAAACGGACAGGTGTACTCATGCAGTTTGGAATTTTTACCGTCGGTGACGTAACAACTGATCCGACAACCGGCAAAACCCCGAGCGAACATCAGCGGCTGAAGTCGATGATGAAATATGCGCTGAAGGCGGAAGAAGTCGGTCTCGACGTTTTCGCTACCGGCGAACATCATAATCCGCCATTTGTACCGTCTTCACCGACGACCATGCTCGGCTGGATTGCGGCTAAAACCAGCAAGATTCAGCTGACGACCTCGACAACGCTGATTACCACCAATGATCCGGTGAAGATTGCCGAGGATTTTTCGATCCTGCAACATCTGGCCGATGGTCGTGTTGATCTGATGATGGGGCGCGGCAATACAGGGCCGGTTTATCCGTGGTTCGGTAAGGATATCCGTGAGGGTATTCCGCTGGCGATTGAGAATTATCATCTGCTGCGCCGTTTGTGGCGTGAGAAAACAGTGGATTGGCAGGGTCAGTTCCGCACGCCTTTGCGCGGTTTTACGCTGGCTCCGGCACCGCTGGATGATACGCCGCCATTTGTCTGGCACGGCTCGATCCGCAGCACGGAAATCGCTGAACAGGCTGCGTTTTACGGAGATGGTTTCTTTGCAAACCACATCTTCTGGAACAAGGAACATACCCAGCAGATGATCGATCTGTATCGCTCGCGCTTTGAACATTACGGTCATGGCAGTGCGGATCAGGCGATTGTCGGTCTTGGCGGGCATATTTTCATGCGCAAAAACAGTCAGGATGCCATTCGTGATTTCCGGCCTTATTTCAATAATGCGCCGGTCTATGGTCACGGACCATCCATGGAAGATTTTATGGAAATGACCCCGCTGACTGTCGGCTCGCCGGAGCAGGTGATCGAGAAAACACTGAGTTTTGCTGATTATGCCGGTCATTATCAGCGTCAGTTGTTCCTTGTCGATCATGCCGGTCTGCCGGAAGAGATGGTGCTTGAACAGATTGAGCTGCTGGGCACGGAAGTGGTGCCGGTATTGCGCAAAGAGTTTGAAGCACGGCGTCCGGCGCATATTCCGAGTGATCCGCCAAGTCATGCAAGCCTGCGTGCACAGGGCGAGGGCGGCAAACACCGTAAGGTCATTCCGGTTGAAAGCGCAGAACAACCAGCCTGAGGCAGGTTTGATTAAGGGGCAGGGATCTCTCTGCTCCTTCCCTGCCAATGAACGGAGATAATTATGACACGTCGTATTCTTGTATTGAGTGCAGGTCTGTCACAGCCATCATCAACCCGTATGCTGGCAGATCAGATTGCACAGGCAACAGCCGCGCAAATCGGCGCACGTGGTGAAGAGGCGCAGATCGAGGTCATCGAGCTACGTGAACTGGCTATGGATTTGGCCACGACTATGGCGACCGGTGGCATTCCGACACCGCATCTTTCTGAGGTTAAAGAGAAAATCTCTGCGGCTGACGGGCTGATCGCGGTCACGCCGGTTTTCACCGCCAGTTATAGCGGATTGTTCAAAATGCTGTTCGACAGTCTGGATACCAATGCATTGAACAATATGCCGGTGATTATTGCGGCAACAGCGGGAACAGCACGCCATTCACTGGTGCTTGATCATGCTTTGCGGCCGTTATTTTCTTACCTGCGGGCGACAGTTGTGCCGACTGGTGTATTCGCTGCGACAGAAGATTTCGGCAATGGTGAAGCCGGACATGATCTGTCTTCGCGCGTGCAACGTGCGGCGAGTGAATTTGCAGCGCTGGTTGTAGCGGAAAAGAGTGGTGTCGGTGGTTTTGTTCCGAATATCGGCGATCAGCGCAAACGGGATTCCGGTGTGCAGCTCAGCCAGACGGTTACGCCATTTGCACAATTGCTCAAAGGGCGCACCGGCACAACCGGTTGATAAACAGACAGCGACACATATTTAGAAAATTCAAAGTGCGGGCATTGAGATGCCGCACTGAAAGGAGCCAGTATTATGGAACTTGGCGTTTATAGTTTCGGCGACGTACAGAAAAATGCACAGACCGGTGAGCTGGGCTCAACGGCAGATGCAACACGCAACCTTCTGGAAGCCATTCAGCTGGCCGATGAAGTGGGGCTGGATTATTTCGGTATTGGTGAACACCATACACGGGAAATGCCTGCTTCTGCGGCAACGGTTATTCTTGGTGCTGCGGCAGCCACAACCAAAAACATTAAGCTGGGCAGCGCGGTAACCGTGCTGAGCACCGATGATCCGGTACGCGTTTATCAGCAATTTGCGACGCTGGATGCGGTATCGAACGGACGTGCAGAAATCACAGCCGGTCGCGGTTCTTCGACGGAGTCTTTCCCGCTTTTCGGTCATAGTCTGAATGATTATGACGAGCTTTATGCGGAAAAACTTGATCTGCTGTTGAAGATCAATGAGAGCGAAAGTGTGACATGGCAGGGTAAATTCCGTCCGGCTTTGAATGAGGCGCTGGTTGTGCCGCGTCCTGACAGTGGCTCGCTGCCGATCTGGCTGGCAACCGGTGGTAATCCGCATTCATCGGTGCGTGCCGGTATTCTCGGACTGCCGATTTCCTATGCGATTATCGGCGGACAGGCTGCGCGTTTTGCACCTTTGGCCGAGTTGTACCGCCGTGCGGGCGCTCAGGCTGAGATTGCTCCGGAGCAGCTGAAAGTCTCGGTCGCAGTGCCGGGTTTTGTTGGCGAGAATGCCAAACAAGCCAAGGATTTTTTCTGGACGCACTGGCATGCGGTGATGGAACAGCTGGGCAAAATCCGTGGTTTTGCACCACCGCCACGCTCGCATTATGACAGTGAAGCCAGCGGCGGTGGCGCGATTTTTGCCGGTGAACCGGAAGAAATTGCAGAACGTATTATCACCTTGCAGAAACAGCTCGGGCATATGCGCCAGTTTTTCCAGATGGATGTGGGGCAGATGCCGCATAAAGACTTTCTGCGTTCGATTGAATTGCTGGGAACCAAAGTGAAGCCTCTGGTTGATGCGGAGCTTGGCGTGGATTGAGTATTTTCGGTTTAAACCGAATTGTTGAAAATGCTCCATCCGTTTGTTTCTGCGCGTGTCTTATCCGAAAACCGGTTCCCACTTTTCGGGATACGCTTTCAAGTAACAGGAGATTGCTGATATGCAGATCACCGAAGTGAAAACAATTGGTATTCTGGGTGCCGGCCGTGTCGGCACCGCTATAGCCCGTCGCGCGATTGCGGCGGGTTATGCGGTGAAGATTGCGACATCCAAATCACCGGCAGAGATTGCGCTGTTGCTCGAAATCATGGTGCCGGGTGCTGTTGCTGCAACCGCGCAGGACGTGATTGCAGAAAGCGATATCGTCATCCTTGCGCTGCCTTTGTCCAAATATCGTCAACTGCAGCCGGAACTGCTGGCGGGCAAAATCGTTATTGATGCAATGAATTACTGGGCACCGACAGACGGAACTCTTGCTGAGTTTGAAACAGGAACTTCGAGTAGCGAAGTGATCCAGAAATTCCTGCCGCAGTCGCGGCTGGTACGCAGTTTCAACCATATGGGCTATCATGAGATTGATGAGGAAGCCCGACCAAGCGGTGACCCGCAACGCCGTGCGCTGGCCATTGCCGGTAATGATGCGGAGGCCCGCAGGCAGGTTGCCGGATTTATCGACCGGATTGGGTTTGATCCGGTGGATGCGGGGCTTCTGATAGAAAGCCGGATGTTTGATACTGGTACACCGGTTTTCGGTGCGCCGTTTACCCGTGCGGATATGCTGGAAGCACTTACTCTGAAACAGGCAAGCTGACAGGCCACAAGTTCAAAAGGAGAGGGTTGAATGACTGATATTCGAATGAGCAAGGAAGACACAGACACACGCCACGGGCGCTATGTGGCGCGTGTTGACGGTGTTGAAGGCGAAACCGAGATTACATTTACCCGCCGCGCGAACGGCGTTATCAGTGCGGATCATACCGGCGGGCCGGATTCCATGCGCGGTACCGGTGCGGCTGCCGCACTCGTAACCTATATGGTTGAGGATGCACGTAAAAATGGTTTTCGCATTCTGCCGCTTTGCCCTTATGTGCGGGCGCAATATCGCCGCCATCCGGACTGGGCGGATGTTATGACGCTGGCACCGGGTGAAGAGCCGTCGCTTTAAAGTAATACTGGATAGTTTTACTCAAGTATAATTGTTTTGACGTCCCAAATACCTGATTGTTCGTGATTTTTAGATTCGATTGTCAAAAATAGCCTTATATTCGTAGGAATATAAGGCTATTTTTTATGGAAAACGGCTTTAAAATCAACGTGTTAAATGTTCTCGTTTTCGTGATCTTGAAACTGTTCTAAAATGTGTTAGCCCTATTATATTAGCTGAATATTGGTCGGGTTTGCGCAGATTTCACTCATTCTCGTCGATGGTAATTTCGTTTGAAGAATGATGATTGAGTAAGGCATAAATACACCAAATCTATATCCGGACGGATAAATATGCAGGCATTGATTTAATCTGTCTGTGCTCTAATTCCGGATATTTAATACTACGTAATGTTGAGTAGTTTCAGTAAAATTCAGATCTGAATTCACCGTTTCTTCGTCGGAGGAGCCGGTTTGGACAAAGATTGTTTTGTAATATTGTAAGTAACGCTGGGAGTAATTCATATGACACCGACACGCAGGGACTTTCTCAAGTTTACAGCGTCCGGAATTGCGGTCACTATTCTTCCGATCCGTGCGGCCCGTGCTGCATTGTTTGAAAAGCAGATTCTGGACTTACCGCTCCCGCAAGGCACAACCCAGCTCAAGCGTCGTGTTGACGGCGTGGCAAAGGTGACAGGTTCCAAGGTTTTTGCCCGTGATATCCGCGCCAAGGATATGACTGGCTGGCCGAAAGAACAGGCGCATGCTTTCGTGGTCTGGTCGACCCGTGCCGATGCACCGTTTCTTGATCTTGATCTGTCTTTGCTGGGTGAAGATCTGCAGCCGGATTATCTGGTAACCGCAGAGGATACAGTTAAAGCCGGTCTGGATTTCTACGATCCTTATACTTACGGCCAGAAAATGCTGTCGCCGAAAGGCGAAGTACCGCTGTTTCTCGGTCACCCGCTGGCAATTCTGATCTATCGTGATTTTGCTCGTTTCTCTGTTGCCAAGCGCATTTATAAAACCAAGCGTGATGAGATCATCCGCTATGGTGAAACAACCGCGCCTGTTGAGCAGGGCCCGCTGGCCAATTTCCGCTTTGTCCGTGTTGAGGGCGAAGGCGGCGCTAAGGCCGAGAAAGACCTGTTTAATCCGGTCGATGACGGCTATGTTTTTGCCACTTATGACAAGAATGATGTCAACTGGCCGAAAGCTGATGCATCGGGCGATGCAATGGGACGCGGCATGGCCTATGCCGAAGGTATCCGTGCAGAGCTGAACACGCCGCCTGAAGACTGGCATGTGATCGAGCGTGAATATTATTCACCGTTCATTGATGCGGCAGCGCTTGAGCCGGACAATTGCAATTGCTGGTATGATGCAAAATCCGGCAAACTTGAAATTGTTATGGCCAGCCAGAGCCCGCATGAAGTGATGACCGGCACCGCTGCCATGCTCAAGAAAAGCACCTTTGATGTGCGCGAGCTGAAAGGCCATCCGGCCTATACGGTTGGTTACGGTACCAAGGAACACAGCCCGTTCCCTTATTACGGTATTGTTGCTGCGCTCTTTGCTGAAGGTCGTCCGGTGCGTTTGGCACTGGATCGTGAAGAACATTTCCAGACAGCAATCAAGCGTCACCCGCTGCGCATGAAATATCGTCTGGGTATCAACCGCAAGACACTGAAAATGCAGGCTCTTGCAGCTGATCTGGAACTGGATGGCGGCGGCCGCCAGAACTATACCACACCGGTCACGCAGGTTGCTGCCGGTGCGGCGCAGGGAATTTATTATTTCCCTAAAAACGATATTGCCGCCATTGCCCATTCATCCCGTGCGCCGATGTCCGGTTCTGTGCGTGGCTTCGGCTCGCTGGAAGCACAGTTCGGCACAGAAATGCTGGTTGAAGAACTGGCTGAAGAGCTGGGCGTGGACGTGATGGAACTGCGTCTGATCAATGCATTGCAGGACGGCGAACGCAGCTCTGCCGGTGCATTCCCGATGAGCCTGTGCCGTATGCGCGAAATGATCGAAGCTGATCGTGCGCATCCGGTCTGGGCAAACCGCGCCAAGCGCAAAGCCGAGTTCGAAGCAGAAAACCCTGCGCTGAAATATGGTGTTGGCTATGCGATTGCCAAAAAGGGCTTCGGTAACTCGAACGAAGCTGTGGCAGCCTCGATTGTTCTGACACCGGAAGGTAAAATTCGTCTGCATCATATTGCCGTGGAAATCGGCACCGGTGCGGTCAGCACACAGGCACTGATGTGCTCGCGCTGGTTGGGTAAACCTGCCGATGAGATTGAAAGTGCTGCTCTTGACTGGGCGCCGCTGGAAATGTTTGCCACGCTCAATCCGTTTGTGATGGACAAAGCCCATCAGGATGAGATGTCGCCGGATCCGCGCTGGACACCGGCAATGGCTTCGGCCTCCAGTGCCACCAATAGCGCGTTCTACTTTACTCATGGTACTCATGAAGCTGGCCGTCTCATTTATGAGCGCGGTATTCTGCCTGCGGCAGCGGCATTGTGGAATGTCTCACTGGAAGAGGCAGCTGCTGCCTCGTGGAAAGATGAGAAATTCACGCTTGCCGATGGCCGTGCGCTGACGCTGGCAGAACTTGCCGCCAAAGCCTATGAGCTGAAAGGCATTACCGGCGCGATGGTTCACGCCTTTGACCGCTGGGGCTGGGGTGAAGCCGATTATGATATTCTCGGTGAAACCAGCCGCCGTCCGATTGACGGTCTGGCAATTCAGACCGGTTCCGATCAGTGGCAGCGTATTGAGCGCCGCAATGTGCATTACATGGACCCGCAGGTGGATAATGCCAGCTGGTCACGTTTTGCACCGGCATCGGCACTGATTGAAGTCAGTGTTAACCGCGGTACCGGCGAAGTGAAAATTCTGTCGCATCATTCCTCCATGGATTGCGGTCGTGTGCTGGTTCCGGAATTTGTATCCGGCCAGTTGCAGGGTGGTATCGGGATGTCGGTCGGTCATGCACTTTATGAGGGTATGCCGCTCTATGAAGACGGTCCCGGCAGCGGTGACTGGAACTTCAACCGCTATCGTCTGCCACGCGGCAAAGATGTGGCGGTCTGGAACCAGACGGCAAATATTCTGCCGGTTACAGAACAGGAAGATCATCCGAAAGGCATTGCAGAAGTGGTGCAGATTCCAACCATTCCTGCGGTCGCCAATGCGGTTGCGCATGCCGTTGGCAAATATCTGCGCGAACTCCCGCTGACGGAAGAAAAGATTAAAGAGGCATTGTCATGAGTATCCCGACACGCGAAATCAAGCTGAACATCAACGGCCAGCAGGTAGGGCCGATGACGGTTCCTGAAGAATTGTCGATGGTGGATTTTCTGCATGAATATGCAGACCTGACCGGCAGCCGTTTTGGCTGCGGACAGGGACTGTGCCGCGCCTGTACCGTGATTGTGGACGAGCCGGATGGTACCAGCCGTGAAATGCGCACCTGCATTACCGGTGCCCATTATTTCAACGGCCGTTCTATCCGCACAGTTGAAGGTCACGCGACCAAGGGCGAAGACGGTCAGCTGAAGCTTTCTGCCATTCAGGAAGCTTTCCTCGATCATTTCTCCTTCCAGTGCTCCTATTGCGCACCGGGCTTTGTGAATGCTGCTACCGTTCTGGTGGAGCGTTTGCAGAAAGAGCCTGTGGCAAAAGAAGACGTGAAGCAGGTCATCGAAGATTCCCTCAATGATCATATCTGCCGCTGCACCGGCTATGTCCGTTATTACAGTGCGGTGCATGATGTTGTCATGAACACGCCGGGGCTTGTTAAATGAAACCAGTAATCAAATGGATTCTCGGGCTTGGTGTTGTCGGTGGTGTGGTTGCGGCCTCCGTACCGTTCTGGCCGGCAAAATCTGCCTATGATGATAAGGCTGCCGAGCAGCGTCTGACTGTTTCCGGTGAAGATAAAGCCAAGCTTATCAAGCGCGGTAAATATCTTGCCGCTGTAGCAGACTGCGCGGCCTGTCACCAGTCGCCGGATGGTGCGCCTTATGCCGGTGGCCATCCGATTGAAACGCCTTTCGGCGTGATTTACGGCACCAATATTACGCCGGATAAAGAAACCGGTATCGGCAATTATACATCGGCTGATTTCTATCATGCGGTGGTGGATGGTGTACGGGCAGACGGCAAACGGGTTTATCCGGCGATGCCTTATGTGTCCTATCACACAATCCGACCGGAAGATTCCGATGCGATCTATGCCTATCTGATGGATCAGCAGCCGGTGAAACGTGCCAATCCGGAACTGGGCCTGTCTTTCCCGTTTAATCAGCGCTGGGCACTGTCTTACTGGAATCTGGTCAATCCGAAGCTGCAAATGCCTGTCAATGCCACACCGGAACAGGCCAATGGTGCTTATCTGACCGATGTTCTTGGTCATTGTCAGGAATGTCATACGCCGCGTAATGCGATCGGCGGTCTGAAACTGGCATCAGCCTATGAAGGCAGTGTGCTGGGCAAAATTACAGGCCCGAGCCTGAAGCCTGAAGCGCTTGCTGCACGTGGCTGGACGACTGAGGATTTGCGTAAATTCCTCAAGACCGGTATGTCGCCACAGGGCACCATGACACTGGAAATGTATCCGGTATTGCTGCACTCATCCCAATATATGACGGATGAGGATATTGCCGCTATTCAGACCTATCTGACCGGCGACAAGCTTCCGGCAGCACCTGAGCAGACACCGGTTGCGATTGATGCTGCACTGCGTCAGAGCGGTCGTGATGCCTATATGGCTGTTTGTGCCGGTTGCCATGGCGTGGATGGTGAAGGCAAGCCGCATATTGCGCCCGCAATGACGACCAATACCAGTGCGATGCTGGCTGATCCGAGCAATCTGATCCATGTGATTGTGGATGGTATTGCCGAGCAGCGCCTTGGCAATGGTGAAGTGATGCAGGCGATGCCGGGCTTCAAAGATGCGCTGACAAAGCAGCAAATTGCTGATCTCGTTAATTATATGCGCGCGGAATGGGGCGGTCAGCCTGCAAATATCACCGTGCAGGACATTGAGAAAGCAAGTCATTAAATCAGCTTGCACAGACCGGCGGGTGCAAATCCGCCGGTCTGTTTTTGAGACATAATTTTATAAGGCATCAGTGCTATGGACGATGGTATCGTACCCGATAAAGTCGATGTGCATCGCTTATTTCATACAGATCAGACGATTGATGTGCTGCGTTTTGCGCATGAAACTGTGCAGCAGGGCAAGCCTTGCGCGCTGGTTATGCTGACGGAAATTATCGGCGGGTCTTCCCGTGCTGCCGGTGCGATGATGGCCGTTACTGCGACTGGCGGTTTTTGCGGCATGGTCTCCGGTGGCTGTGTTGAAGGTGTCGTTGCACGCGAGGCTGTGCAGGCGCTGGCAGAGCAGCAGGACAGAATATTGCGGCTCGGCAAAGGGTCTTCCTATTTTGATGTGGTGCTACCCTGCGGCGGCGGGATTGTGCTGGCAATCCATGTGCTGCGGGATGCGCAGGTACTGGAAGAGGTGCTGGGCTATCATGCGCGCCGACAGGCCGCTGCATTGTTCTATCATCCTCAGAGCCAGACTTTGGCCTGTTCCGAAATATCACATAGCACCGGCTGGCATGAAGACCGGTTTGCCGTTGCTCTGCCGCCTGCATTGCGCCTTGTGCTGCTGGGGCAGGGGCTGGAAAGTGAAGTGCTTTACCAGGCTGCAACAGCGCTGAATATTGAAGCCGTTCGTGATGTTCTGCCTGCGGATATTGATGAGGCAACGGCCGTGGTATTTCTCCAGCACGATCTTGATAAAGAACTGCCGCTGCTGAAGCAGACGTTGAACAGCCGTGCCTTTTATATCGGCTGTCTCGGCAGCAGGCGCACCCATGCGGTACGGCGTGAACAATTGCTGAAAGAGGGTTTTTCGGAAGAGCAGATTGCGCGGTTGTCTGCGCCGGTTGGTCTGTTCGGCCCTGTGCGTGATGCACGTTCTTTAGCTGTGTCGGTTCTGGCAGAGATCATGGTGCGCAAGACAGAACAAGCCAAGGATGCGCGTCATGGTTGATGCGTCTTCGACCGCTGTTCTGGTGCTGGGGGCCGGGGCAGGTTCGCGCTATACGGATGGCGACAAGCTGAATGCCATGCTCGGCGGCAAGCCTGTCGCACATCATATATTGCAGGTACTCGATGGCTTTTCATGGGGCAAACGGGTTGTGACCTGTCGCAACCTTGCGCCGTGGACGAATGCTTATGCGGATGCAGGCTTTACTCTGGCGCTGACGGAAAATGTTGATACGGGCATGCTCGGTTCCCTGCATTGCGGTCTGGCTGAGATTCAGGAGCAGTCGCGGGTGCTGATTTGTCTGGCGGATATGCCGCTGGTGCCGCACTCCCATATTGATCGTTTATTGCACTTGGCTGCGAGCAGCACAGCGCCGGTGATTGCATCTTCATCCGGTGATTATAGCGGCCCTCCGGCTTTGTGCCTGACAGAGCATTTGAGAAATTTGCCGCTTGCAGGTGAGGGCGGAGCGCGCAGTCTTTTACCTCAGGCAGAATTTGCAGAAATGGCTGCACCGGCCTTTGCCGATATTGATACGATGACGGATTTCGAGCAAATCCGGCAGATTTTACAGGCGTCGCTCTGACAGCTCTTTTACCCCTATAGAAAGCGCATTTTGGCGCTTTTTTATCATCCGTACAGGTCGAATTCCTACCCTTATTAGTCTGTACTGAATAATTGTCCTGTTTTTAGAACAGTGCTTATTAAAATCCGCTCTACTCAGCAGCGCATCAGAGGCTTATTGTTTAGCCATACGAGCGGAACTGGTTTTCAGTTCATTATCTAGCTCTCCACCACAGAAAACAGTGCATGTCGAAATGCAGGTTTGAACCGGATGATAACAAAGCAGAGTGGCTCATTCTGTTTTGTGTCACATGCCGGTTGAAGAACGCATTTGCTGTACTAATTTTCAAATGCCTAAAACAGGAATAACAAAAATGAAGAAAATTATATTGCCGCTTCTTGCTTCTTTGCTGACCGTTTCTGCTGCGCAGGCGGCTGACTATAAGCTGGATCCCGATCATACAAAGGCAGTATTTTATATCGATCACTTTAATACATCCACCAATACCGGTGGCTTCTACGGTATTAAAGGGGACATCAGCTATTCACCGGAAACGCAGACCGGTTCTGTGAAAGTGTCTATTCCTGTCGATACTTTGAATACAGGTATCAAGGGTTTCGATGCACATATGAAAAGCGCTGATCTTCTTGATGCTGCGAAGTATCCGACAATCGATTTCACATCTACCAAGTGGAATGTCGCTGATAACAAGCTGGTTTCGGTTGACGGTAATCTGACCATCAAAGGCCAGACACATCCTGTGCAGCTCAAGGCGACCAAGTTCAATTGCTACCAGAACCCGATGTTGAACGCTGAAGTTTGTGGCGGTGACTTCGAAGTCACAATCGACCGCACCAAATGGGGCGTGGATTTCCTTGTCAAAGAAGGCATGGAGAAAATGGTCACTCTGAAAATTCAGGCAGAAGCTGTCAAACAGTAACAGTCAATCGGCGCGAAGCCGGGAGTTTGTATGATGAAAACATTTCTTAGCAAAAAATATGCAGTATCGCTGAGCGCAATTGCTCTTGCTCTTTCCCTCGGCGTTGCTCATGCCGCTGACTATAAAGCCAGCACCGCGGAAGGCCCTGTCAAGATCACCAATCTGGGTGAACTTGAAGCTCAGGTTAAGGCCAATATGGATAAAGGCGCCTTCGGCTATATCCGTGGCGGTGCAGAAAACGAGCAGAATCTGCGCTCCAACACATCGGTGTTTGACAAGAAATATATTATGCCGCGCGTCATGCAGGGCATTGAATTGTCAGACATTGATCTGAAGACTAATTATCTTGGTATTGATCTGAAAACCCCTGTTATACAGGCACCGATGGCGGCACAGGGGCTGGCACATCAGGATGGTGAAATCGCTACGGCCAAAGGCATGGCAAAAGCGGGTTCGATCTTCTCTCTGAGCACCTATGGCAATAAAACCATTGAAGAAGTGGCTGCGGTATCCGACGGTAATCCGTTCTTCTTCCAGCTCTATATGAGCAAGAATGAAGCGTTTAATGAGTTCACTCTGAAACGTGCCAAAGACAGCGGAGCCAAGGCGATTATTCTGACCGTTGACTCACCGGTCGGCGGATATCGTGAAGACGATATCAAGAATAACTTCCAGTTCCCGCTGGGTTTTGCCAATCTGGAACTGTTTGCCAAGCAGAATGATGATGGTTCCAAAACCGGTAAAGGTGCAGGCATCAGTGAAATCTATGCACAGGCCAAACAGGCATTCACACCGGCCGATATTAAATATGTAAAAGACATGACCGGTCTGCCGGTGATTGTGAAAGGTATTCAGTCGCCGGAAGATGCTGACGTGGTGATTAAAGCCGGTGCAGACAGTATCTGGGTTTCCAACCACGGTGGCCGTCAGCTCGACAGTGGTCCTGCTTCTTTTGATGTTCTGCCTTCGATTGCCAAAGTCGTGAATAAACGCGTTCCGATTGTTTTCGACAGTGGTGTGCGTCGCGGTTCACATGTGTTTAAGGCACTGGCAAGCGGTGCGGATGTGGTCGCTGTTGGCCGTCCGATCCTTTATGGCCTTAATCTCGGCGGCTCGGAAGGTGTCAACTCCGTTATCCAGCAGCTGAATAAAGAACTGACCATCAATATGATGCTGGGTGGTGTGAAAAACATTGAAGAAGTGAAGAAAACAAAACTCTATAGCGATAAAGATTTCGAATAATTATTATCGATATGCAGTGCATGAGGC
>NZ_ANNO01000190.1:0-15558 GCF_000409565.1 Pseudochrobactrum sp. AO18b | reverse complement strand
CCGCGACACAGGCCACCGGCGGCGCACCGGCAGCAGGGCAGAGTGGCGCGCGCAACGCGCCTTTAGTGGTTGTAAAGCCAGCCCAGAAACACGTCGTCAATGACAAGCTGAGTGCCATCGGCAGCGGTGTTGCGCTCAATACGGTTGCGGTTTCGCCTTATTCAAGCGGAACTATTCGCCGGTTTCTGGTGAGTGCAGGCACCACCGTCCAAAAAGATCAGGTCATTGCCGAACTGGATGCGGAAACAGAACAGATTGCCGTTGAAAAAGCACAGGTACTGCTGAAAGACGCGGAAATCACACAACAGCGTATGGCAACTTTGCGGGCATCGAATACGGCGACACAGGTACAGGTTGTTGCGGCAGAGCTTGCTCTGGCCAATGCAAAACTGGCTGTGAAGGATGCGGAACTGGCGCTCAGCCGCCGTTCGGTTACAGCACCGATTGCCGGTATTGTCGGTATTCTGCCGGTGGACGCAGGGAATTATGTCACATCCTCCACCACCATCGCCACGATTGATGACCGCTCAAAGCTGCTGATTGATATCTGGGTACCGGAACGGTTTGCACCGCAATTGCGGTTGGGGCAGGCCGTGACAGCAATGCCGACGGCTCTGCCAGGCAAAAGCTTTCAGGGGCAGGTCAGTGCTATGGATAATATGATTGACGCGGCCAGCCGGACTTTGCGGGTGCGTGCGGAAATTACCAATCCGAGCGATGTACTGCGTGCCGGTATGTCTTTTACCGTGACTATCCTTTTCCCCGGCGATCAATATCTGGCGGTTGACCCGCTGTCTGTGCAGTGGGACGGCGATGGTTCTTATGTCTGGCGCATTACCAAAGATGGCAAGGCCGAGCGTGTTGCTGCACGGATTATCCAGCGCAATGCCAATGCAGTGCTGGTTGATGGTGCACTGGCTGAGGGTGATACGATTGTCACCGAAGGTGTGCAGAATGTGCGTGAAGGCGGCAATGTGACGATTAAGGGCGCGGGCAACACCGCCAGCCCGAAAGAACCGGCCACAGCGCAGGCAAACAGTAAACAGGCAGGATGATGATGAATTCTGACAAATCATCCGCTGAAACAAATACAGTGACTGAGGATGTAACCGGCGCTGAAGAAATAGGCGGCGGGCATAATCCGCAGACTGGCGGTTTTACGGCATTGTTTATCCGCCGTCCGGTTTTTGCTTTCGTGCTCAATGTGCTGATTGTGGTAGCAGGACTTGCGGCTCTGAGCGGCGTGGATATCCGCGAATTGCCGGATGTTGACCGTCCGGTTATTTCGATCAGTACCACGTTTGACGGTGCATCTGCCGAAACTGTTGATCGTGAGGTCACGCAGGTTCTGGAAAACGAAGTCGCGCGTGTTTCCGGTGTGAAGAATATTTCTTCAACCTCATCATTCGGCCGCAGCCGTGTGACGGTTGAATTCAATGACGGCGTGGACATCAATGTCGCCGCCGCTGATATGCGTGACTCGATCTCGCGCGTGGCCAACCAGATGCCGGAAGAAGCTGATGCATCGCGTATCATCAAGGCGGATTCCAATGCTGATGCGGTCATGCGTCTGGCAATCGCGTCTGAAACGCTCAGCGTTGATGATATGACGGTGATTGTGGAAGATCAGATTGTCGATGTGCTGTCTGCTGTTCCCGGTGTGGCCGATGTGGAAACCTATGGTGATCGTGACAAGATTTTCCGTATTGATATCGACCATAAACGTCTGGCCAGCTATGGCCTGACCTTTGCCGATGTCAGTTCGGCACTGGCTTCTATGGCTTTGGATCAGCCTGCCGGATCGCTGCGCAGTGCATCTCAGGCGATTGTGGTGCGCGCCACAGCATCGGTTTCCTCGCCGCAGGATTTTGAGAATATCATTATCAAAGGGCAGACCCGCATCCGCGATGTCGCCAATGTCACGCTGGGGCCGGATATTGAAAGCTCGGCAGTGCTCAATAATGGTCGTAACAGTATCGGCCTTGGCATTATCCGTCAGGCTCAGTCCAACACCTTGGATATTTCGGACGGTATTCGTGCGGAAGTTGAGCGCCTGAATAAGACATTGCCGGAAGGCATGACAATGCGGGTGACTAGTGATGATGCGAACTTCATCCGTGGTGCGATGCATGAAGTGGAAATCGCGCTGACTGCAGCGATCCTCATTGTTATTGCTGTCATCTATATGTTCCTGCGCGATATCCGCGCGACACTGATCCCGACTGTTTCCATTCCGGTGGCGCTGGTCGGTACTGTGGCGGCGATTTATCTGGCAGGATTTTCGATCAATATTCTGACCCTTCTGGCGCTGGTTCTGGCAACCGGTCTGGTGGTGGATGACGCGATTGTGGTGTTGGAAAATATTGTCCGGCGCCGGTCGATGGGGCTGGGGCCGCGTGCGGCTGCGGTGCTTGGCACGAAAGAAGTGTTCTTTGCGGTTATCGCCACAACACTGACACTGGTGGCGGTGTTTGTGCCGATTTCCTTCCTGCCGGGACAGGCCGGCGGCTTGTTCCGCGAATTCGGTTTTGTGCTGGCAATTGCCGTGCTGCTGTCCTCCGTAGTGGCGCTCACACTGTGTCCGATGCTGGCTTCGCGGTTTCTGACCGCCGAAAGCATCGCCCATGAAACCGGCGCAGATAAACCGCGCGGACTTGTTTATCGTATCAGTGCGGGGCTGGCACAATTCTATCGCCGCAGTCTGCATTGGTGCCTTAATGCGCCGTGGATTGTGGTTGCGGCTGCTCTGGTCTTCGCCTTCTTTTCATTAAGTGCCTATACGACTTTGCGTCAGGAACTGACCCCGAATGAGGATCGTTCTGCGGTTATGCTGCGTATTTCGGGTCCGCAGGGCATCAGTATTGATTTCCTGCGTTCGCAGCTCGAGCAGATTGACGTGGCGCTCAAACCGCTGCGCGATAATGGCGAGATTGTAAATTCCTATGCTATTGCCGGTTCCGGCGGTGCGTCCAATAACGGCTTTATGGTGCTGACACTGGCCGACTGGGCAGAGCGCGACCGTAAGCAGCAGGATATTGTTGCCGATATTAATAAGCGTCTGCGTCCGATTACCGGCGTGCGTGCATTTACTCTGCAGCCAAACAGCCTCGGTATTCGCGGTGCCGGCAATGGTCTGCAATTCACGCTGGTCGGCAATGATTATGCCACGATCCAGCCGGTCACCCGTGCTTTGCTGGCCGAGATGGAAAAAGATCCGCGCTTCCAGCAGCCGCGCCTGTCGGTGGACGCAACGCAGCCGCAGCTCTCGGTACAGATTGACCGCGAGCGGGCATCGGATCTCGGTATTGATATTACCGGTCTCGCCAATGCGGTGCAGTCGGTGCTCGATGGCCGCAGGATCGGCGCTGTCTATATCGGCGACCGTTCCTATGACGTGAAGATGATGGCGACGTCCAATCCGATCAATGATCCGACGGATCTGGAAAATGTCTTCATGCGTACCGGTGACGGCCGTTATGTCTCGATGGCAACGATTGCTTCGGTACGGGAAATTGCGGTGCCGCCGCAGCTGGCGCGTGAACAACGCCTGCGCTCCATTGCGATTACTTCAGGTCTGAGCAGTGATTTTGCTCTGGGCGATGCTTATAAAACCGTACAGGAACTGGCCGCGCCATTGCTGCCTGCCGGTGTGCAGATGGTGCCGCTGGCAGAAGCGGCAACTTTAGGTGAAACCTCGACCGGTCTGTTTCTGGTATTTGGCTTTGCGGTGGTGATTATTCTGCTGGTTTTGGCCGCGCAGTTTGAGAGCTTCGTCAGTGCGCTGATCGTAATGGCGACCGTGCCGCTGGGATTGGGTTGTGCCATTGTGGCGCTGATCCTCACAGGCACGAGTCTGAACGTGTATAGCCAGATCGGGTTGGTTCTGCTGGTCGGGATTATGGCGAAGAACGGTATTCTGATTGTGGAATTTGCCGATCAGTTGCGCGACCGTGGCCTGTCTTTGCGGGAGGCGGTGGAAGAAGCATCGAATATCCGCCTGCGTCCGGTCTGTATGACGATGATCTGTGCGGTGCTTGGCGGTATTCCGCTGGTCATCGCTTCCGGTGCAGGTGCGGAAGCCCGTATTGCGCTGGGCTGGATTATCGTCGGCGGTCTTGGACTGGCAACCATTGCCACGCTCTATGTGACACCGGTAGCCTATCTGCTGCTCGGCCGTTTCACCAAGCCGAAAAGTGATGAGGAAAAACGTCTGGCTGTTTTTTAGTTGATGGATACTATATTTCACACACCAATCGGCATCAGTGCCGGATCGCGCTCCACTTTGCGTGGTGCGACGACTTCCTTCCAGACCGACAAAGCCTGCTGTTGCGGTGTATTCGGTGCACGCTCAATAAAGCGTCCGTCACCGGGCTCTGCCAGAATTTTACCCTGCGCATAGGCAACGCGCCCGCCGCTGATAGTCATGCGTGGCAGGCCGGTTACTTTCATGCCTTCAAAAACATTGTAATCAATCGCCGAATGCTGATGCTTTACGGAGATTGTCTTGGTTGCATTCGGATCCCAGATGATGAGATCTGCATCTGATCCTTCCAGCACCGCACCTTTGCGCGGATAGATATTGAGAATTTTCGCCGCATTGGTGGAGGTAACAGCGACAAATTCATTCTCGGTCAGGCGACCGGTACGCACACCTGTTGTCCATAGCACCGGCAGACGCTCTTCCAGCCCTGCGGTACCATTCGGGATTTTGGTGAAATTACCAGCGCCGTGGCGCTTTTGTTCGGTGGTGAAAGCGCAATGGTCAGTGGCCACACATTGCAGGCTGCCTGCGCTCAAACCTGCCCAGAGACTGTCCTGATTGATCTTGTCGCGAAATGGCGGCGACATCACCCGCCGTGCCGCATAGTCCCAGTTTTTATTCTGATATTCGCTTTCATCCAGTGTCAGATGCTGGATCAGCGGTTCACCATAAACGCGCATGCCTTTCTGGCGCGCACGGCGGATGGCTTCATGCGCCTGTTCGCAGGAAACATGCACGACATAGAGCGGCACGCCTGCCTGATCGGCAATCATGATGGCGCGGTTGGTGGCTTCGCCTTCCACTTCCGGCGGGCGGGAATAGCTGTGCGCTTCAGGCCCCGTATTGCCTGCTGCCAGCAGATTTTGCTGTAATTGCGCGACGATATCGCCGTTTTCCGCATGTACAAGCGGCATGGCACCGATTTCCGCACAGCGGCGGAAAGAGGCAAACATCTCGTCATCATTGACCATCAGGGCGCCTTTATAGGCCATGAAATGTTTGAATGTATTGACGCCGCGTGCCACCACTTCCGGCATTTCATTATAGCAGCGCTCGCTCCAGCCGGTGACAGCCATGTGGAAGGAATAGTCGGTGCGCGCTTTGCCTGCTTTCTGAAACCAGTCCTGCAAGGCTTCCAGCAGATTGCCCTCCGGTGAGGGTAGCACAAAATCCACCACCATTGTGGTACCGCCTGCCAGTGCCGCAGCGGTGCCGCTGTCAAAATCATCAGAACTGTGGGTGCCCATAAACGGCATTTCCAGATGGGTATGGGGATCAATGCCCCCCGGCATAATCAGGCAGCCATAGGCATCAATTGTTGTGTCGCCCTGCAAATCATGGCCGATAGCGGCAATTTTGCCGTCTGTAATCAGGATATCCGCATCGTAAGAGCGGTCTGCGGTAACGATTTTACCGCCTTTAATCAGTGTGGTTTTGTTATCTGCCTGTGGCTTGGTATGCGATCCGGAATATGACATTGTTCGTTTCCCCTTATGGTTTTTTGCGAACAGATGCGGATTAATCGGGATAGGTGAAAGCTCCGGCATGAGTGCTCATACCGGAGCAGGTATTTATACGATTTCAGCGGTCTCCAATGCTGCATGCAACAGCACATCCGCGCCATTACCTGCCCATTCTTTGGTGATGTCCTCGGCCTCATTATGGCTCAGGCCATCAACGCAAGGGCACATAATCATGGCCGATGGTGCAACCTGATTGATCCAGCAGGCATCATGGCCGGCACCGGAAATAATATTGCGGTGTGACAGACCGAGACGCTCGGTTGCCTGACGGATGGTCGAGAGGCAGGTCTCATCAAAGGAAACCGGATCAAACGCGCCGACTTCTTCAATCTGATAGGTCAGGCCGACTTTCTCACAGATTTCCGCTACGGATTTCTCCAATTTCTGAACCATTTTGGCGAGTTCTGCTTTATCCGGATGACGGAAGTCGGCGACAAAAACAGCCGTACCGGGAATGATATTGCGGGAATTCGGGCTGATATGGGCATAGCCCACGGCACCCACGCCATTCGGTGCGTGCTCCCATGCAATCTCATCCACGCGCTCGGTAATACGCGCCATGCCAAGTCCTGCATTCACACGTTTGCGCATCGGTGTTGATCCGGTATGGGCTTCTTTACCGGTCAGCGTAATTTGCAACCATTTCAGCCCCTGACCGTGGGTGACAATACCGATATCCAGACCTTCATCTTCCAGAATAGGCCCTTGCTCAATATGTAACTCGTAATAGGCTTTGATCGGGCGCTTGGCGGTCGGGATTGAACCTTCAAAGCCGATGCGTTTCAGCTCGTCGCCAACGGTTTTACCGTCCGCATCCGTGCGGGATTTCGCCCATGCTTCATCAAAGAGACCGGCGAAAACACCGGAAGCCAGCATGGCGGGAGCAAAACGTGCGCCTTCTTCATTGGTCCAGTTGACCACTTCAATCGGATGACGGGTTTTGATGCCGAGATCATTGAGGGTGCGCACCACTTCCAGTCCGCCGAGCACACCGAGCACGCCGTCGAATTTACCACCGGTCGGCTGTGTATCCAGATGGCTGCCGAGCATCACCGGTGGCAGCGACGGATCACTGCCTTCGCGGCGGGCGAACATATTGCCCATTGTATCGATGCCCATAGTCATACCGGCATCTTCGCACCACTTCTGAAAAAGCAGCCGGCCTTCGCGGTCTTCATCGGTCAGGGTCTGACGGTTATTCCCCGTTGAAATGCCAGGGCCGATTTTGGCCATATCCATCAGGCTGTCCCAGAGGCGGTCAGCATTGGTTTTGAGATTGCTGTTCAGATGCGTGTTCATGTCTGTTTCCGTATGCGGTCTGTATTAATCATGATAAGTTCATAAAGGCGCGGGGAGACGGCATGTGGATTTCCTCCTCATTCAGCGCATCGTGAAAGATGATGCGTTTTGGCGTAATATGCGCAGCCTTGTCAGAGGCCGCATAAAAAGAGCCTTGATTGTTTCCCCAAAAACACGTTGATTACTGCTCCGTTCTGTTGCGGAGTATTTTATGAAACCGGCTTGCTTCCGTTGCTGGAAACCGGCTGCTGTATCATCCACTAAAATCCGTTCAGGACAAGAGAATATCGGTGGCCGAATTTGCCTGTAACGCATTATATTTGCAGGCAGTATGAAAATGCGGGGAAGAGCAGCATGGTACGGAAAACTAAATCGGCTAAAGACATTTCCGTGATGCAGCAGGAACAGCCTGAAAGCCTGTCGCGTATTCAGGAAATGAACCGCAAGCTCATTCTCGAAGCCGCGCTGGATGTGTTCTCGACCTATGGTTTTCGCGGTTCCACCATCGACCAGATCGCGCTGAAATCCGGCATGTCGAAGCCTAATCTTCTGTATTATTTCCGCCGTAAGGAAGATATTTACAACACCGTTTTGCAGCAGACGATGGAAGAGTGGCTGGCCTCGCTGCAGTCTATTGATCCGCAGGGCGAACCGCTGGAAGAGCTTGGCTCTTACATCCGCAATAAGATTGAAATGGCGTTCCGCAATCCTGCGGCTTCGCGCCTGTTCGCCAATGAGATTATGCATGGTGCACCGGCAATCGGCACTTTCCTGCAAGAGGATATGCGCGAACTGGTGGATGAAAAAGCGGCCATGATCGGGCAATGGATGGAAGAGGGCAGGCTGGCAAAGACCGACCCGCATCATCTGATTTTCACGATCTGGGCGACGACCCAGCATTATTCCGATTTTGAAACGCAGTTGCGCGCAGTGCTCGGTGAAAAATTTGATGCGCCGGATTGCTGTGAGAAAACGGTACAGGCGGTCAGCGCCATTTTGCTCAACGGTATCCGGCCCCGTTAAGCAGGGAAAGATAGCGGCAGGATAATCTCTGCCGCACTCTGTTTTACGGGTTGTGATGACTGCCTGTCTTGTCACCGTTTACCGCTCCTATTCTGCCGCCTGTTTGTGTTTTGCCATCGGATTGTTCGGATGGGTTGTCCAGTTGGCATAATCAGGGCTGATCGGTTCTTTGGTGCGCGGATCAATGCCGGAAACCTGCTCCATGGTGATACAATCCTGCACAGGGCAGACGCTCACGCAGAGATTACAGCCGACACATTCCTCATCAATCACCTGAAAATGGCGCACGCCATCCACCATGGAAGTAATTGCCTGATGGGAGGTATCCTCGCAGGCAATGTGACAGCGGCCGCATTTGATGCAGGCATCCTGATCGATCCGCGCTTTGGTGGTGTAATTGAGGTTGAGATATTGCCAGTCGGTGACCTGCGGGGTTGCTCGGCCGCGGAAATCATCGAGCGACTGATAGCCTTTGCTGTCCATCCAGTCGGACAGACCGTCGATCATTTCCTGCACAACCTTGAAACCATAGGTCATAGCTGCCGTGCAGACCTGAACTGTGCCGCAACCGAGCGAGATATATTCCGCCGCATCGCGCCATGTGGTGATGCCGCCGATACCGGAAATCGGCAATCCGCGTGTTTCCGGATCGCGGGCAATTTCCGCCACCATATTGAGCGCAATCGGTTTGACCGCAGGGCCGCAATAGCCGCCATGGGAGCCGCGCCCGTCAATGCTTGGTTGCGGGGCAAAATTGTCGAGATCAATTGAGACGATGGAATTGATGGTATTAATGAGCGATACCGCATCGGTTCCGGCATTTTTAGCAGCCCGCGCAGGCATACGGATATCGCTGATATTCGGGGTGAGTTTGGTAATCACCGGCATGCGGCTATATTGTTTACACCATTTCACCACCATGGCCACATATTCCGGCACCTGACCGACGGCAGCGCCCATGCCGCGTTCGCTCATACCGTGCGGACAGCCGAAATTCAGTTCAATCCCGTCGGCACCGGTTTCTTCCACCCGTGGCAGAATGGCCTTCCATGCTTCCTCTTCGCAGGGCACCATGATGGAGGCGATCAGAGCGCGGTCAGGCCAGCGGCTTTTCACCTCCTTCATCTCGCGCAGGTTTATTTCCAGAGAGCGGTCAGTAATCAACTCAATATTGTTGAAACCAAGCAATCTGCGGTCGGCACCCCAGATAGCACCATAGCGAGGACCGTTGACATTGACGACCGGCGGGCCTTCCGCACCCAGCGTCTTCCAGACAACGCCACCCCAACCGGCCTTGAAAGCGCGTTCCACATTATAGGCTTTGTCGGTTGGCGGGGCAGAAGCCAGCCAGAACGGATTGGGTGAACGGATACCGAGAAAATTCGTAGTCAGATCAGCCATGTCAGTGATCCTTTACCGAAGATGAGGTCGTGTGGTTGTGCACCGATGGTGCGTGCGGATGGAGGCTCGGCAGATCTTTGCGATTGGCTGCCAGCACGGCCTCGGCAAAGCCGCTCACGGCTTCCGGCAATTGCATCAGATGCTGATGGATGGATTGCGCGGCGATCTTGCCGTCCTGCACCGAGGCAACAGTCAGATCCTGACCGCCAGCAACACAATCGCCGCCAGCCCAGATGCCTTTTAAACTGGTACGGTTTTCAGTATCAACTTTAATCCGCCCGCCACTCATTTCCATGCCACTGGCACCAAGGCCCTGGCCGTCGAGTTTTTGGCCGATGGCTTTGTAAATCTGATCGGCGGCTAAGGTGAGTGTGGCACCGGTGGCAACCAGTTTGCCTTCGCGCTGCTCGGTCTGCGCAAAGCGGATCGCGATGGCTTGCTCCTGTTCATTGAGCAGAATTTCTTCCGGTTGCAGGCAATCACGGATCACCACGCCTTCGGTCTGTGCCAGTTGCTGTTCATAGAGGCTGGCATTCATATGTTCGCGGTCACGGCGATAGGCAAGCGTCACATTCTCAGCGCCCAATCGCTTGATCTGAATAGCAATATCAATGGCTGTCATACCACCGCCGATAACGACTATATTCTTGCCGATATTCAGGCGGGAAAGGTCAGAGCTTTGACGTAACTCTGCAATGGTGCGCACGGCATCCAGCACATTTTCGGCATCTTCACCGGCAATATGCAGCCGGTTTGTGCCGCCGAGGCCAAGCCCCAGAAACACCGCATCATAGCCGGAACGTAACGTATCGAGCTGAATGTCTTTGCCGAGCGCCTTGCCGGTTTCAATAGTGATGCCACCGATTTTCAGAATGAATTCCAGCTCGCGGGCAGCGAAATTATCAACGCTCTTATAAGAGGCGATACCATATTCATTGAGACCGCCGCCTTTCGGACGGGCTTCAAAAATCGTCACCGTATGGCCTTCGCGTGCCAGCGCATGGGCGCAGGCAAGACCGGCAGGTCCTGCACCAACAACCGCCACGCTTTTACCGGTAACCGGTGCACGGGTGAAGGGGTGAACCCCGCTTTCCATCAGATGATCGGTGGCATGACGCTGCAATAGTCCGATACGTACGGGCTTGCCTTCTGCGGCTTCACGCACGCAGGCTTCTTCGCACAAGGTTTCAGTCGGGCAGACACGGGCGCACATACCGCCGAGAATATTTTCACTCAAAATCGTGCGCGCTGCGCCCTGCGGATTGCCGCCTGCGATCTGGCGAATGAATTGCGGAATATCAATATGGGTCGGGCAGGCCGTCATACATGGCGCATCATAGCAGAAATAGCAGCGGTCTGCTTCTACCAGTGCTTCATGTTTGTCGAGCGGCGGATGCAGATCAGCAAACACATCCTGATAATTATCAAGGCGGTTCGGCCGGATATCCGCTGCTGTATTATTGTGCCTGTCATGCGAATGCTGGTCACTCATGCTCCTGTCACTCCTCCCGGCACAGTCGCAGTTAAGACAAGCGATCTGGTGCTTAAAATCAATGTCAGAGGTGCCGGACGGCTGTTCGCGCAGTTGCGTCAAGCAAAATCCGGTTATGCAAATGCTGTCTCAGAGCGCATGTTGATGCGCGTCCCGCATTGGTTCATTGCTGCATGGTGGGGAAGCGGCGTGGTTCCCTTATTATACGCCGGTTCCGCAATCTGTCAGAGCTGAGCACTTTTTTGCTTTGTGTGCTTTTTGCTTCTGTAGACTCAGCATGACAGATTTTTGCTGAAGGTCAAATTTTTTATCAGATGGTCAAAATATGACAAATACACTCATAAAATACGACTGAGTTAAGCACTGCCTTGGCGTATATTCTGTGCTGCGGCTTCGCCGATATTGGCGAAAAATCGGTCAGCTATTTTGCGTGCCGTATTGCCGAGCAGTTTGGTGCCGAGCTGGGCAATTTTACCGCCTGCATCACCATTGATCGTATAGCGCAGAATGGTCACATCAGGGCTTTCTTCGATCAGTTCCACATCCGCACTGCCTGCCGCGAAACCGGCAATCGAACCCTGACCTTCACCGCTGATCGTATAGGAAAATGGCGGGTTGAGATTGGAGAGGATCAGCAAGCCGTGAAAGCGGATTTTGATGAGGCTGAGATTAACAAGAATAGCCGCCTGAATGTCGGTTTCCGAGAGCCGCTCCAAGGTCTCGCAACCCGGAATACAGGGCTTGAGAACGTCCACATCATTCATCGCATCCCAAACAGCCTGCCTTGGTGCCTGAATGCGTTCTTCGCCGGTCAGATCCATATCTATCCTTTTAAATTTATGTAGTGCAGAATATTTTTAACCCGCTATCTTGTTAATGATATCGGTTTCAATCACAAGAAAACAACGTCTGAATTTTGTTTTTATTTATCATGCCCTTAAAACACTTCAATCGGTTCATATCTAAAGTGTTATAGGTTGTATTTGAGAAGCAGTTATTCTTTATCCGGGAGTGGTTGGCATGGCATGGAATGAGGCGGCAATTGCGGCAGGTGTGACAGCCTTAAAAGCACATTGGCAGACAGTTGCGCAAAAGCAGAATATGCGTGAGGCCTTTACCGCAGATCCGCAGCGCTTTGAGCGCTACTCCCTCAAACTGGATGATTTGCTGCTCGACTGGTCAAAATGCCGTGTCAATGACGAGACAATGGCATTGCTCAAAGCTCTGGCCGTGGCCTGCAATGTGGAAGGCCAGCGCGATGCCATGTTTGCCGGCGAGCCGATCAACAGTACCGAGAACCGTGCCGTTCTTCATGTAGCTCTGCGGGCAAAACCGGATGATGTGATTGTCACAGACGGTGAAAATGTCGTGCCGCAGGTGCAGGATGTGCTGCATCGTATGAGCCTTTTCAGTGAGGCAATCCGTGCCGGTGATCTGGCGGGTGCCACAGGGCGCACTATCACCGATGTGGTGAATATCGGTATAGGTGGTTCAGACCTCGGGCCGGTAATGGCAACACTCGCGCTGACGCCGTATCATGACGGGCCGAATACGCATTTCGTTTCCAATATTGATCCGGCGCATATTGCCGATACGCTGCGCGATCTCGATCCGGAAACCACGCTGATTATCATCGCGTCGAAAACTTTCACCACGATTGAAACCATGACCAATGCGAAAACCGCCCGTAAATGGGTGGCCGATGCTCTGGGGGAAGAGGCTGTCGGTGCGCATTTCGTGGCTGTTTCTACCGCACTCGATAAAGTAGCAGCCTTCGGTATCCAGCCGGAGCGGGTGTTTGGTTTCTGGGATTGGGTTGGCGGGCGCTATTCCGTGTGGTCGTCCATCGGATTGCCGGTCATGCTGGCGATCGGCGCGCATAGGTTTAAAGAATTTCTCGCCGGTGCCCATGTAATGGATGAGCATTTCCGCACCGCGCCGTTCGAGCAGAATCTGCCGATGATGCTGGGTGTGATCGGCTATTGGCATCGTGAAATCTGCAGTTTTGGTAGTCGCGCGATTATCCCTTACGATCAGCATCTGGCGCGTTTACCTGCCTATTTGCAACAGCTTGATATGGAATCCAACGGCAAGAGCGTGAAGCGCGACGGCACGCCGGTTTCCGGTGTCACCGGCCCTGTGGTCTGGGGAGAGCCCGGCACCAACGGGCAGCATGCTTTCTTCCAGCTTTTGCATCAGGGAACCGATACAATTCCGCTGGAATTTATGATCGCAGTGCATACGCATGAGCCGGAACTGCTGGAGCAGCATCAAATGTTGCTCGCCAATTGTTTTGCCCAGAGCGAGGCGCTGATGAAAGGCCGTACGCTGGAAGAGGCACAGGCGCAGCTGCGCGCGCGTAAATTGCCGGAAGCGGAAGTGGAGCGCATTGCCCCGCATCGTGTTTTCTCCGGCAATCGCCCATCAATCACCCTTCTCTATGACAAGCTGACACCTTTTGCGCTCGGGCGTCTGATCGCGCTTTATGAACACCGTGTTTTTGTGGAAGCGCAGCTCTTTGGTATCAATGCATTTGACCAATGGGGCGTGGAGCTTGGCAAAGAACTGGCAACAGAATTGCTGGATGTCGTTACCGGAAAACAAAATGCCGGTGGCCGTGATGCCTCCACACAGGGTCTGATTGCACATCTGCATCAGGCATCGCAGGTGTAAAAACCTGATCCTCATACACTGAAAACTGCTTGCCGATACGTGACAAGCATCTGTTTTTCGTGTTTGTTGATAATGGTTTATGGAGTAACCGCCGGAATGAGGGGTTGAAAATCCTGTCCGGCGGTCAATGGGTGGAAGACATTTATGAAAACGGATCATATACAGTTTGCCGGTGATGTGCCGGGCATTCAGGTGGAAATGCGTGTGCTGCGTTTTGAAGGCACAGATACAAGCGCGCCGACGGCTTATTTGCAGTCATCATTGCATGGTGCTGAATTACCGGGGCAGGCTGCGCTGCATTTCCTGATTCCGATGCTGCGTAAAGCGGAAGAGGAAGGTCGTATCAAAGGCGATATCACGATTGTCCCGCAGGCTAATCCGGTGGCTTCCAATCAGTGGCAGAGCCATCAGCATCTCGGTCGTTTTGATTTCTTCTCCGGTGTGAATTTCAACCGCAATTTCCCGTTGCTGGAAGATTTCGACACCTCTGCACTGCCGCAACCTGATGCGCCGGTTTCCATCGATAAGCGCATCAAGGCGATGCTGGTTCGCATGGCGCTGAAACATGAGATCGTGCTCGATCTGCATTGCGATGATGAGAGTGAAAACTATCTCTATGTGCATGAAAATTATGCGGAAGATCTGCGTGATCTGGCAACGGCACTGCGCTCGACCGCAATTCTTGCCGGTGATTCAACCGTTAGCGCGGCTTTTGAAGAGGCCTGTGTTAATCCGCTGCTGCATATGAAAGTGGAAGAGCGCGATATGCGCCGCCGTGCGGTAACAACCGTTGAGTTTCGTGGTCTGAATGATGTTGATCCGGCAACCGGTCTGGCTGATGCGGAAGGGCTTTATCGCTTCCTCGTGCATCGCGGCGTGGTGGAAGATGCATCCAGCCAGCTTGGCGAAGCATTTAACGGCCCGATCGCGCCTTTCTCCCGTGTGGAAATGATCCGCGCACCACAGGGCGGCATGGTGCTGTATCATGTGGCGCTGGGTGATATCGTCAAAAAAGGCGATCTGCTGGCAACGATTGTCACCGTGCCGGGTGAACCTGAGCACGATATCAAACTCTGCGCACCGCAGGCCGGTCGCGTTTTAACCTATCGCAGCCTGCGCTATCTGCGCCGCGGCGATGATGTGATGAAGCTGATTGGCGATGAACCATCGGCACAAAGCAAACCTGCCGGTTCACTGGAGGCATAATGTCAGCAAATGTAGCAGTGCCGTCCGGCTCTGAAAAAACCATCCGTGCCATACTTTTCGACAAGGACGGCACGCTGGTTGATTTTAACAGGACGTGGTTTTCCATCTCCTGTGAACTGGCCAGACGCTCTGCTGCCGGTGATGATGCTTTGGCGAAATCACTGCTGGATGCCGGTGGCTATGACTGGCAGGCGGAAAAATTCCGCGCCAATTCTGCAATTGCCGCCGGAACGGTTGAGGATATTGTTGCGCTCTGGCATCCGCAGGATACAGACGAGCAACGCCGTGCACGCGTCGCTGAATATGATGTTTACGGGGTTGAGGAAGGTGCCAAACAGGCTGTGGCTGTTGAAGCATTGAGCCAGACCCTGCAAACCTTGAAAGCGGCCGGTTTTATCTTAGGCATTGCGACCAATGATTCTGAGGCCGGTGCACGGGCAACCGCCGCAGCGCTGGGCATCAGTGATCTGTTTTCTGGCTTTATCGGCTATGATACGGCAGCGCGTGCCAAACCTTATGCTGATCCGTTGTTGCATTTTGCGGCAGAAGTCGGCGTGGCACCGGAGCAGGTGGCGATGGTTGGCGACAATCCGCATGATATGGAATGTGCCAGAGCTGCCAAAGCCGGTCTGGCGGTTGGTGTGTTGACGGGCAATAGTCCGCGTGAAGTGCTTGAACCG
>NZ_ANNO01000189.1:0-4147 GCF_000409565.1 Pseudochrobactrum sp. AO18b | reverse complement strand
TCTTTTTTGTTGTTTTTACGCATGTCGTTATCGGAAACCGGTTCCCACTTTTCCGCAATAGGCTTTAGCGTAATTCGCGGCGCAGAATTTTCCCGACATTGCTTTTCGGCAGACTGTCGCGGAATTCAATTATACGCGGACGCTTATAATTGGTCAGCCGCTCGGCGCAGAAAGCTTTCAGCACTTCTTCGGTCAGTTCCGGATCGCGGCGCACCACAAATAGCTTTACCACTTCGCCGGAATGTTCATTGGCAATACCGATTGCAGCAGCCTCGACAACGCCCGGATGTTCCGCTGCAACTTCTTCAATCTCATTCGGATAGACATTGAAGCCGGAGACAAGGATCATATCCTTCTTGCGGTCCACAATTTTGGTGAAACCGCCTTCATTCATGAAGCCCATATCACCGGTGCGGAAGAAACCGTCAGGGAAAATAGCCTTGGCTGTTTCTTCAGGGCGGTTCCAATAGCCTTTCATGACCTGCGGACCACGCACACAGACTTCGCCTACTTCACCAAGCGGCACATCATTGCCGTCATCGTCACGGATCGCCACATCAGAACCCGGTACCGGCAGACCGATAGTACCGGAAAATTCCGTTGCATTGAGCACATTGGCCGTGGCAACAGGCGAGGTTTCCGAAAGGCCGTAACCTTCAGTAATCAGGCAACCCGTCATCTTCTCCCAGCGCTCGGCAACAGGACGCTGAACCGCCATACCGCCGCCAAGAGTCAGGATAAGCGGCTTGAAATCCAGCCTGCGGAAGTCTGCATTTTCCATCAGGGCATTGAACAAAGTGTTGAGCCCCGGGAAAATATGAAACGGTGCTTTTTGCAGCTCTTTCACAAAAGCCGGAATATCCCGCGGATTTGGGATAAGCAGATTACGGGCACCCTGCTGAATACCCATCATCGCATTCACGGTCAGGGCAAAAATATGATAGAGCGGCAATGCGCAGATATAATTGATATGCTCCGGCCGGCCTTTATGCTGGAAAGCCACATCCAGCCACAGACGCATCTGCTCAACATTGGCAAGAATATTGCTGTGCATGAGCATGGCACCTTTGGAAATGCCGGTCGTGCCGCCTGTATATTGCAGAAAAGCCAGATCATCCGGTGCAATCACCACCGGTTTGAATGTCAGTTTTGCACCGCTGGCGAGGACAGATTTAAAGCTGTTATGCGCCGGAATATTCCATGCAGGCACCATTTTCTTAACACGGCGCACGACGAAATTGATAATCGCACCTTTAAGCCCGTGCATATCGCCCATAGAGGCGACAACCACATGCTTGACCGATGAATTTGGCAGGACTTTTTCCAGAGTATGGGCAAAGTTTTCGAGAATAATAATTGCTTTGGCACCGGCATCATTGAGCTGATGTTCCAACTCGCGCGGCGTATAGAGCGGATTGACATTCACAACCACCAGCCCTGCGCGCAAAATAGCGGTAATCGCTACCGGATATTGCAGCACATTCGGCATCATCACGGCCACGCGGTCGCCTTTGACCAGTCCGCGTGATTGCAGCCATGCTGCCAGAGCCGCTGATTTTTCATCCAGCTCTTTATAGGACAGAGATTTGTCCATGCAGGTGAAAGCAGGGCGTTCGCCATATTTCTTGCAGGATGTGAGGATCAGATCGGTGATCGACTGATAAGCGGACGGGTCAAGCGCATGCGCTACCCCTTGCGGATAATTGCTGAGCCATGGCTTGGCATCATAGGGGCTGGCTGTTTTTATCGGTTTGGCAACTGGGGTCACCACTGGTTCCGGTGCCTTGTCAGCAATTTTTACTTCTGGTTCGGCTTTTGCAACTTTGGCAGCGGCTTTAGCAGCAGGCTTCGTGGTGCCAGCTTTCGGGGCGGTTTTGGTTTCTGCTGCTTTTGCTGCCGGTTTTACTGCAGCAGTTTTTGTTTTGCCGGCAGGCTTTCCTGCCGTGGTGTTAGTTGCAGGCTTTGCTGCAGTCGTTTTGGCAGGCTTTTTGGCCTCTGCAACAGTCGGAGCCGCAATGTTTGGTGTCTCCGCTGTGGCAGCTTTTTTTGCCGGAGATTTTTTCGGTGCCGCAGATGTTTTTACTGCAGTCTTTGCCGGTTCGGCCTTGGTGGCTGCCACGGTCTTAGCTTTCGCTGCTGTGCTTTTCGGAGCGGATTCTTTGACCGGCTTTGTTGCGGCTGTTTTGGCCGCCGTGGTTCCGGTTTTCTTTGCGGCGCTTTTTGTTGCACCGGCCTTGGCATTCCTATCACTCGAACGTGTCATTCTGCCTCCCAGAATTCCTGTTGTGCCGGCATATGCTTCCGGAAAGTTTCCGGTGTATCGGGTCTTCCTCACTAAAACCCGTCTGCCAACAACTTAACCAAGATTATGCCGATATCAATATCAGACATGATCTTTCCATTGACGTAAACGTAAATTCTTTATCAGGCAATATGTCTGATTGATTTGGCTGCATGAAATACAAGACCGGTCATGGGATAACCGGCACTGCGGGCATCGTCTTCTTTATGCAATAATTTTTCTGTCTTTGACATTGTGCGAAACAACAAACCTGTAAGCCTCTTATATAAGTAAAAAATCTTAGCTTAATGACGGTAAGATAAAATAATATGTCTTCTGATGTGCTGGTGAAGCACTATGCTCTTTAAAGATTCAATGACATAGGCCGACTTGATAAATCCGCAGATATATCGGGTCTTACACAGCATTATGAGCTGTAAAGGAGCCCACCGCAATGCGATTTGCAAGTGTATTCCCGTCAGTTTTACAATTGATCGGCCGGACACCGCTTGTCGAACTCAGCGGATTTGACACCGGGCCGTGCCGCTTATTTGCGAAACTGGAGAGCCAGAACCCTTCCGGCTCCATCAAGGACAGGGTTGCTCTGAGCATTATTTCTGCGGCGGAGCAATCGGGTCAGTTGCGGGCAGGCGGTACAATTGTCGAAGCAACAGCCGGTAATACAGGGCTTGGTCTGGCGCAGGTTGCGGCACTGCGCGGCTACCGGTTGATTCTGGCTATTCCGGATAAAATGTCCAAGGAAAATATCCGCCATTTACGGGCTTTAGGGGCAGATGTCCGGCTGACACGTTCTGATGTGGATAAGGACCATCCTGAGCATTATCAAAATCTGGCACGGCGAATTGCAGAAGAAATTCCGCATGCGTTTTTTGCTGATCAGTTTTCCAATCCTGCTAATCCGCTGGCACATGAAACTGCAACAGGGCCGGAAATCTGGGAGCAAACAGATCATAAGATTGATGCGGTTGTCGTCGGGGTAGGCTCCGGCGGTACGCTGACGGGGCTTGGGCGTTATTTCCGCTCAGTTGCTCCGCAGGCGCAAATCATACTTGCTGATCCTGAAGGTTCGGTTCTGGCACCATTCATCGCGACAGGGCAGTTAGCGCAGGCCGGTCAATGGTCGGTGGAGGGGATAGGGCAGGATTACATTCCCGATAATGCCGATCTCTCTCTTGTCAGCCGTGCTTATACAATATCCGACCGGCAATCTGTTCAGGCCGCCCGCGATTTGCTTTTACGCGAGGGTATTCTGGCCGGAGCATCGTCCGGTACTTTGCTGGCTGCAGCTCTGCAATATTGCCGCGAGCAGACGGAGCCTAAAAATGTGGTGACGCTGATTTGTGACAGCGGCTCCAAATACTTGTCAAAAATGTTTGATGATAACTGGTTGCGCGAGCGGCATCTGAGTGAGCGCGCAGTGCAGGGCAATCTGGAGGATCTGATCTCGCGGCGCCATCAGGACGGTGCGGTGGAAGTAACAGCACCGGATGAAAATCTGCTTGAGGCCTATGGGCGGATGCGGCGCAATACTGTCTCGCAATTACCTGTGCTGGATGGCGGCAGGCTTGTCGGAATTATTGACGAAAGCGACGTCCTGAAGGCTGTGGAGGGCCCGCCGGAAGGGCGCTGGTCGCGCTTTGCGGCTCAGGTTTCATCGGCAATGACCCCGCAACCGCGTGTCTTGCAGGTGGACGCACCATTGAGTGCTTTGCAGAGTTTTTTTGATCGTGATGAAGTAGCGCTGATTGTGAATGGTGCGGATTTTATCGGGCTTATCACCCGTATCGATCTGATTAATCATTTACGCTATGCCGGTAAAAATACGCGTGATGCATAAAAAAACGG
>NZ_ANNO01000188.1:0-998 GCF_000409565.1 Pseudochrobactrum sp. AO18b | reverse complement strand
TGTGGGCCGCGACCCTGAGTGTTTCAGCAGCTTATTCGGCAGAACTGAAGCCGGCTGTTGTTTATGACTTTGGCGGAAAATTTGACAAGTCTTTCAATGAAGCCGCTTATAATGGCGCTGCCAAATATAAAGCAGATCACGGTACTAATTATCGTGAATTTGAAATTCAGAACGATGCGCAGCGTGAACAGGCTCTGCGTAAATTTGCACAGGATGGCAACTCACCGGTTGTGATTGCCGGTTTCTCGGCTGTTTCCGCAATTGAGAAAGTTGCAAAGGAATTTCCGGATACGAAATTCGTAATCATTGATGCTGTTGTGGAAGCACCGAATGTGCGCTCCGTTGTGTTTAAAGAAGAAGAAGGCGGCTATCTGGTTGGTATGCTGGCAGCGATGGCTTCTAAAACCGGCACTGTAAGCTTTGTCGGTGGTATGGATGTGCCGCTGATCCGTCGTTTCTATTGCGGTTATGCCGGTGGTGCAAAAGCCGGTAAAGAAGGCACAAAAGTTCTGAATAACTGGACCGGCGATACACCTGCCGCGTGGAATGATCCGGCTAAAGGCAGCGAAATCACCAAAGCCCAGATTGATCAGGGGTCTGACGTGATTTATCATGCTGCCGGTGGTACCGGTATCGGCGTGTTGCAGGCTGCGGCTGATGCGGGCAAGCTCGGCATTGGCGTTGACTCCAACCAGAACGGTCTGCATCCGGGTCATGTTCTGACCTCAATGGTTAAGGGTGTTGATACTGCCGTTTATAAGGCTTTTGAAGATGTTGCCGCTGATAAATTCACAGCCGGTATCGTTCAGATGGGTCTGAAAGATGATGGTGTGAGCTATGCGATGGATGAAAACAACGCCAAGCTGATTACACCTGAAATGAAGGCCGCGGTTGAAGCTGCAAAGGCCGACATCATTTCCGGTAAAATCAAGGTGCATGACTACACCACAGACAATAAGTGCCCTTACTAATCCGGTAGGGCTATTCATAGAAAAGGG
>NZ_ANNO01000187.1:0-4379 GCF_000409565.1 Pseudochrobactrum sp. AO18b | reverse complement strand
TTGTCCCCGGAGCCAGTTCCAGCTGGGATTCAACCATTGGCAGCGGCTCGGCAGCTTTGCCTTCTGCATTCTGCGCCTGCGCGTCTGTTTTCGGAGCCTGTCCCGGAATATCCGATTGAGCTGTTTCAGTTTCTGCTGTATCGGGTGCCTTGTTGATTTTATAGACAACTGCAGCCAGCACCGCCATAAGACCTATCACCATAATGGCGATTGATATAATCAGCAGGCGAACCATTTTACGACGCACACGTTCCATAGCCGGATCGAGTTGAGGCTCCTGATACGTCTGAGCAGCATATTGCTGCTGTTCCGGGTGCTCTTGATAATAGTGGTCCTGCATTAAGGTCTCCGATTACTGATATCGCGAGGCGTGATAACGAAGGGAAGAGACGATTGAAAGAGCTAATTGCCGACGCAGATGCCGCAGGGAAGCGGCTGGATCAGTGGCTTGCTTCTCAACTCACGCCTGATCTTTCACGAAATCGCATCCAATCACTCATAAGTGCCGGCCATGTACAGGTAGACAACCGGACTGTGAGTGAGCCTAAGCACAAATTGCGCGAAGGTTCAACGATTGTACTGCACATTCCGGAAGCCGAACCCGCTGAACCACAGCCGGAAGACATTCCGCTTGATCTCCTTTATGAAGATAATGACATAATTGTGGTCAACAAGCCTGCCGGACTGGTTGTACACCCGGGAAATGGCAACTGGACCGGAACTTTGGTTAACGCTTTGATACATCATTGCGGTGACAGCCTCTCCGGTATCGGCGGCGTCAAACGTCCGGGCATTGTTCACCGGCTGGATAAAGACACATCCGGCGTGCTGGTTGTCGCCAAACATGACAAGGCGCATCAGAACTTAAGCGCACAATTTGCCGATCACGGTCGGAACGGCATGCTGGAACGTGCCTATATGGCATTGGTCTGGGGTATGCCTGAGCGTCCTGCCGGTACAATTGATGCCCATCTCGGCCGCTCACATCGTGACCGCACCAAACAGGCGGTGGTACGTGAAGACCGTGAAGATGCCCGCTACGCCATTACCCATTATACAATTGAAGAGCGTTTCGGTGAGAACAGCGATGCCACAGCACTCGCTTCCCTCGTAGAGTGCCGCCTTGAAACCGGTCGTACCCATCAGATCCGTGTGCATATGGCACATATCGGCCATCCGCTGATCGGCGATAGTGAATATGGCGGCGCTTATAAAACCAAGGCCAACCGTCTGACTGACGAACTGAAAACAACCGTACAGAATTTCCATCGTCAGGCACTGCATGCACGGTTGCTGGCTTTTGAACATCCGATGACCGGTGAATTTATGGAATTCACGGCTGACATACCGGAAGATATGCAGATTCTGCTCGAAGCCTTCCGCCATGGCGGTCTTAAAGCGGATTAAAACCTGTCCGCCATATTAAATAATTGTAACAATCGGGAGCGACAGCATGTTTGCTCCCGGTTGTTTTTTCCTTACAGACATTCCGCCACAATAATATTATTGATTTTCAATATGTTAATTAAAAAACGCTTCTAAAATTTAATTCTGTAGTCATTTTGATAAAATTCTCGTGTTTTGTCACTTTGACCGTGTTTTCGCCTAAATTCTTCCTATATACTCACTTTATGCGACGAACTGTCTGAAATGGTTATCATACAGACGCGGGTTCGCCTCAATGGGAACCTGTCACAAAAAGGAGGGTGCTATATGGCCCGTGCAACTTTACCGGCTATCACCGCAGGTGATGGTGGTCTGACACGATATCTCGATGAAATCCGCCGCTTCCCGATGCTTCAGCCTCAGGAAGAATATATGCTTGCCAAACGCTATAGCGAGCATGCTGATCCGGAAGCCGCCCATAAGCTTGTTACCAGTCACCTGCGTCTTGTGGCCAAGATTGCCATGGGGTATCGCGGCTACGGCCTGCCGATCGGTGAAGTGATCTCTGAAGGCAATGTCGGCCTGATGCAGGCTGTCAAACGTTTTGAACCGGAACGCGGCTTCCGTCTCGCCACCTATGCTATGTGGTGGATCAAGGCCTCGATTCAGGAATATGTGCTGCGGTCGTGGAGCCTTGTCAAAATGGGCACCACCGCAAACCAGAAGCGCCTGTTCTTTAACCTGCGTAAGGCTAAGAATAAGATTCAGGCGCTGGATGACGGCGATCTGAACCCTGAACAGGTGAAAGAAATTGCTCACCGCCTGAGCGTTTCTGAGGAAGAAGTCGTATCCATGAACCGCCGTATGAGCGGCGACGCATCGCTGAACGCGCCGATCCGTGCTTCGGAAGGTGAAAGCGGTGAATGGCAGGACTGGCTGGTGGATGACAGCGCCTCTCAGGAACAGGTTCTGATTGACGAAGACGAGCTCAACAGCCGCCGCACCATGCTTGAATCAGCAATGTCCAAGCTCAATGACCGCGAACGCCGGATTTTTGAAGCCCGTCGTCTGGCAGAGGAACCGGTTACGCTTGAAGATTTGTCGACCGAATTCGGCATCAGCCGTGAGCGTGTCCGTCAGATTGAAGTCCGAGCTTTTGAAAAAGTACAGGAGGCTGTTATGGCCTCTGCGGAAGCTGCATAAAAGCGGATATCCCGTTTAGCATCCGGCATAAAACAAAACCGCCCTGTACAAAGTACAAGGCGGTTTTTTTGTTATCACAGAGCATAGCATGTTGAAGCTTCATAACACGCTCTTGCCCTGTTTATTCTTATCAGTTGGCTGCCGGTGCTGTGTTGCCCCAGCTTTTCAGCACTTCATCAAAGACCTTATCACCCGGCACACCTTTTTCGATGCTGATCAGCGCACGGCGACCATTGCGATAGGTAATCGGAATATCAATCCATTGCTGACGGCGCATCAGCGACAGGTTCATATCAACAGCCGTACGGGCATCATTCAGCGCCACAAGGAAGAAGTTATCCGCGATTTTCATCGGAATAGCTGCCAGCGGATTACCTGCTGCCTGTTCGGAATCCTTGAAGGTCACGCGCTGCACATTCTCAATCACGCCGCCGTCGAAATCATCCGGCACTGTATAGATCATCTCGATCAGATGACTTGCAGGAATTGACTGATCCGCATTGCGGCGCAGGGTCATGCGCAGATTGATCTTTCTGTCCGGATAGCTGACATCGGCACGGATTGCCGGTTCATCCGGCACACCTTCGCCCGGTGAATCCTGCACCACCGACCAGACAACATTACCCTTGATTGCAGCCGATGTTTCACCACCGCGCTGTTCTTCGTAGAAGAAAGCCGGCTGTCCGACCGGAATAGTCTGCGCCTGTGTATTCGTGTTAGCCGCAGGCTGACCATTGGTCGCCGGAGCAGTCCCTGTCACCGGTGCATTGGAGGTACCCTCACCAACTGTCGGCTTGTCGCCGGAAGTTCCTGCATCCACTTCACTGCCATCCGGCAGCAAACGCTGGGTCAGTTTCTGCTCGCCTTCTGGCTTGGTCTGTGCCGGTGTTGTGTTGCTATCAGCATTACCGCCACTGTCATTATTCGTTGCAGGTGGTGTTGTCTCCGGCGGTGTTGTTGTTCCGGTGTCCGGTTCATCACCGGCATCTTCGCCTGCATCTGTCCCCTCACCGCTATCCGTTGAACCGGCTGTGAGCGAAGAAACATAATCCTTAATCTGATCCTGATATGTCCAGCCTGCATAACCGGCACCGCCAAGCAGCAGAACTGCAATCAGTCCGGCAATCAGCCCTTTGGAGCTGCGGCTGCGCGGTTCTTCATCATAATCATTATAAGAGGAGCGCTCGGTAAAACCGGATGTGTCATCACGGTCATTCTGCCAGTCATCCTGCGGATTGCCATGCAATGTGCTGTCATGCGGATCATCCGGCAAGACAGAAGGTTCTGCATTTTGCTCATCAGCAACACCGGCTTCCTGAACTGCTTTCAGAAAATCTTCCAGCGGATCAGTCGCCTGCTCCGGTTGCGCAGCTTCTTCAGCAGCGCGCTCGGCAGCACGGTAATCGGTTTCAACTTCTTCAATCGCCGCTTCGAGCATCTGGCGCTGACGCTGGGCAACCGCGTCCGGCGCATTTGCAGCCGTAAGCTTCTGCTCGATCGTGGAGCGGGCCTTCGCATAGACACGCTGACGAAGCGCCTGATCAGGATTTTCCTGAGCATCAATTGTCTTTTTCAGTACCGCTGCAAAATCTGCCATACTCTTCCAAATCCGTTACTGGCGACTGAATCTGCCTCTCCAAGCGCTTTTGCACAGCGCCATATCAGCCTATTCATGAGAAAATCAGATGAAATCTGAATGTTTTATTAAACATAAGTCTTAACGAATGCAAAGTTTACTGTGTAATTCAACACCTTACAGACGAACATAAACGATAAAATACCGTTAAAAA
>NZ_ANNO01000186.1:0-6905 GCF_000409565.1 Pseudochrobactrum sp. AO18b | reverse complement strand
CAAACCCCCGCCTTTTTCAAATCACTGATTTCAGAAATTTTAGTCCTGAAACGGATCTGTTACCAGAATTGTATCGTCACGCTCAGGGCTGGTGGAGAGCATGGAAACCGGCGTACCGATCAGCTCTTCAATATAACGAACATATTTCACAGCCTGTGCAGGCAGTTCGTTCCACGAACGGGCACCGGCAGTGGTATCTTTCCAGCCTTCCAGTGTTTCATAGATCGGCTTGACGCGTGCCTGTGCATCCATCGAGGCTGGCAGATAATCAATGCGTTTGCCGTCCAGCTCGTAAGCAACGCAAACTTTGATTTCGTCCAGACCGTCAAGAACGTCCAGCTTGGTCAGTGCAATACCGGTAATACCGGAGGTGCGCACAGTCTGCTTAACCAGAACCGCATCAAACCAGCCGCAACGGCGGGAGCGCCCGGTATTAACGCCAACTTCACGACCAACGGTCGAGAGATGTTCACCGATTGCATCATCCAGCTCGCAAGGGAACGGGCCTTCACCAACGCGGGTGGTGTAAGCCTTGGTAATGCCCAGCACATAACCGATTGCTGTCGGGCCAAGACCCGAACCGGCCGCTGCCTGACCGGCAACAGTATTGGACGAAGTCACAAACGGGTAAGTCCCGTGGTCGTTATCGAGCAGCGCACCCTGCGCACCTTCAAACAGAATACGGGCACCGGCTTTGCGCTTGTCGTCGAGAATCTTCCAGACCTGATCCACATAAGGCAGGATCTTGTCAGCAACTTCTGTCAGTTCATTATGGATGCTGTCGACGGAAATTTCAGCCAGTCCCATACCGCGACGCAGCGCATTATGGTGGGTCAGCAGGCGTTCGATTTTCGGACGCAGGCTTTCCGGCTCAGCCAGATCAATCACACGGATGGCACGGCGGCCAACCTTATCTTCGTATGCAGGGCCGATACCACGCTTGGTGGTGCCGATTTTCAGACCGGCAGAACCATCTTCACGGATCGCATCCAGTTCGCGGTGCAGAGACAGGATCAGAGGAGCATTTTCAGCAATGCGCAGAACTTCAGGGGTCACTTCAACGCCCTGTGCGCGCAGCTTTTCAACTTCTGTCACAAAATGATGCGGGTCGACGACAACGCCGTTACCAATAACGGAAAGTTTGCCGCGTACGAGGCCTGAAGGGAGCAGTGCGAGCTTGTAGCTTACACCGTCAATCACCAGAGTATGACCGGCATTGTGGCCGCCCTGATAACGCACGATTACATCAGCGCGTTCCGACAACCAGTCAACGATCTTACCTTTACCTTCGTCGCCCCATTGCGAGCCGACGACGATCACATTAGCCATGAAGAAAACTCCTCAGTACAGAATGTACAGCTTGTTTGGAATTTGAATCGAGCCTGTGACACATGCCGCTTTAGGCCCGCTCTTTCTAAAACGCGTGCTTATGCAAGCCCGTATTTTTTACAGAACGTGAGCTTCTATACAGCGTCACAACAAAAAGTGCGACTCCCGATTGCCGGAAATCGTACCTCTTCCTGCAAAAACTGGCTTATTTTGCCAGATTGCGCATCATGAAACGGGCATCTTCAGAGTAACTGAGCAGTTTTTCCTGCAAATGCGGCACATCCTGCACGGAGAATCCCTGTTTTTCCCAATAGGGCTGCGATCCGTTCACGGCCACCAGCGACAGTGAGTCGAAACCATGCGCTTCGGCTGTCTCCACGAGCAGTGTCACCAGCTTGCGTGCGGCACCGAATGCACGTGCCTGCGGCAGCAATGCCACATCATGCATATAGAAACTGTCGGCGCCTTCCGGAACCTGATGTAAAAGCGTGTTCAGCGCCGGTGCGGAAAAACGCGTCCACGGATGGCTGAAACTATAACCGAGCAATTGTTTGTCACCCTGCAACACAAAAGCACCGGCAGCAAAGACACTCAGCCGGTCAGCAAAAATAGCAGGATCCTCAGGAAAATCCGGATGCACTATGCAGCTCATATCATGCACTTCCGACAAGTCGGATGACTGCATCAGCCGCCAGTCAGCAGTCAGCGGCGCTTTATTCTCAGACATAATCATTGCCTTTATTCATATGACGGAATGTCTCGTCAATTTCCCGTCAGTTGATAAAGCACATCCCGAAAAGCACAAAACGCTTTCCGGGATGCCTGTTCATTTTAGATAATCGGGCTTAACGCCTTAATCAATCCGCAGCGATATCAAAGACCAGCGGACGCGCCTGCACAATGGCTTCATTGGCACGCAGCACATCAAGAACCGCATCCGGAATACGCTCATCCAGATAGAGAAGCGCAATCGCATCGCCGCCCATACGCTCACGACCAAGCGAGAAGTTTGCAATATTCACGCCGTGATTACCGCAAACTGTACCCAGCCAGCCGATCATGCCCGGCGTGTCATTATTGGTCGTATAAAGCATATGCTGACCAACTTCAGCATCCAGATTAATACCTTTGATCTGGATAAAGCGCGGCTTGCCATCGGAGAAGCAGGTGCCGGCAATTGAGCGGGTGCGGGTTGTCGTGCGCACAGTGATCTTGATGTAACCGTCGAACACGCCGGATTTATCGCGCTTCACTTCTGATACGATAATACCGCGTTCTTTCACCATTACCGGTGCCGATACCATGTTGACATCGGAGACCTGCGGGCGGATCAGACCGGCCAGCGCCGCACTCATCAAAGCGCGGGTATTCATAGCCGCAGTGGAACCATCAAACAGGATTTCCACTTCCTGAATAGGCTCATCCGTCACCTGACCGATAAAGGCACCCAGAACCTCAGCCAGTTTTACAAACGGCTTAAGGCGCGGTGCTTCTTCCGCAGTGATCGACGGCATGTTGATCGCATTGGTCACAGCACCTTTGATCAGATAGTCAGCCATCTGCTCGGCAACCTGCAGCGCCACATTTTCCTGCGCTTCCGAGGTCGAAGCACCAAGATGCGGGGTACAGACCACATTCGGCAAATTAAACAATTCGGATTCTGTTGCCGGTTCTACTTCAAACACGTCAATACCGGCACCGGCAACTTTGCCCGATTTCAGGGCTGCAACCAGATCAGCTTCAACAATCAGACCTCCACGGGCACAATTGATAATGCGCACGCCGTCTTTCATCTTGGCGATGTTTTCAGCATTAATGATATTGCGGGTCTTATCGGTCATCGGCGTATGCAGGCTGATGAAATCAGCGCGTGCCAGCAGATCGTCCAGTTCGACCTTCTCAACGCCCAGCTCTTCCGCACGACCTTCGGAGAGGAACGGATCGAAAGCCACCACATGCATTTTGAGGCCAATGGCGCGGGTTGCAACAATCGAACCGATATTACCGCAACCGATGACACCGAGCGTCTTACCGGTAATTTCCACACCCATGAAGCGGTTCTTTTCCCACTTACCGGCGCGGGTTGACTGGTCAGCTTCCGGCAGTTGGCGGGCAACAGCAAACATCAGCGCAATCGCATGTTCCGCAGTGGTGATCGAATTACCAAAAGGCGTATTCATCACGATGATACCGCGGCGCGAGGCAGCCGGAATATCCACATTATCCACACCGATACCGGCGCGGCCAACCACTTTAAGGTTTTTTGCTGCTGCAATCAGCTTATCGGTCACTTTGGTAGCGGAACGGATCGCCAGACCATCATATTGGCCGATAACTTCGAGCAGTTTTTCTTTGTCTTTTCCGAGATCCGGCAAATAATCCACTTCAACGCCGCGATCTTTAAAGATCTGCACTGCAGTTGGCGACAATTTATCCGAAACGAGAACGCGAGGTGCCATAACGGCCTCCGTAATTGTGTGATAGCAGAAAATAAGGGTGGTGTGCCGCAACAGTCCCAACACAGTTGCAGCGGGTACTCAGCATGATCCCGAAAAGTGGAAACCGGTTTTCGGATAAGATCATGCGCAATCAAAAGATTAGAGCGGGATAACTATTCAGCTAAAGACATCACGCTCTAACAATTTTCATAGCCTTGCGGCCGTATGAATGATCTTAGGAAAGCTGCGCTTTTTGCGTCTGGAATGCCCAGTCGAGCCATGGCAGCAATGCCTGCAGGTCTGATGTTTCAACCGTTGCACCGGTCCAGATACGCAGCCCCGACGGTGCATCGCGATAGGCACCGATATCAAAGGCCACGCCTTCTTTTTCCAGCAGAGCCACAATCGCTTTGGCAAAAGCAGCCTGAGCATCTGCCGGCAGTGCTGCAACCTGTGCATCTTTGATCGACAGGCAAACAGAGGTATTGGAACGCGTTTCCGGCACAATAGCCAGATTGGCAAGCCAGTCGCTCTTTTCAACAAAATCATTGAGCACGGCAAAATTCTTATTCGCACGCGCCATCAGACCCTGAAGACCACCAATCGACTGCGCCCATTGCAGCGCATCCAGATAATCTTCAACGCAGAGCATCGAAGGTGTGTTGATGGTTTCGCCGGTGAAGATACCTTCAATCAGCTTGCCGCCTTTGGTCATACGGAAGATTTTCGGCAGCGGCCATTGAGGCTTATAGCTTTCAAGGCGCTCTACTGCGCGCGGGGAAAGGATCAGCATACCATGCGCGCCCTCACCGCCGAGTACTTTCTGCCATGAGAAAGTAACGACATCGAGCTTGCTGTAATCCATATCCTGCGCAAAAGCCGAAGAGGTAGCATCGCAAATGGTCAGGCCTTTACGGTCTGCCGGAATGAAATCTGCACTCGGCACACGAACGCCGGAAGTCGTACCGTTCCATGTGAAAACCACATCACGGTCGAAATCCACTTTAGCGAAATCAACGATTTCACCATAAGGCGCATCAAATGTGCGGACATCTTTGAGTTGAAGCTGTTTTACAACATCGGTGACCCAACCGGCACCGAAGCTTTCCCACGCGACCATATCAACGCCGCGCTCACCAAGCAGTGACCACAAAGCCATTTCCATCGCACCGGTATCCGATGCCGGTACAATGCCGATGCGGTAATCTGCTGGAATTGCAAGAATTTCACGGGTCAGGTCAATCGCTGCTTTGAGCTTTGTCTTGCCAAGTTTAGCGCGGTGCGACCGGCCGAGCGGTGCATCTGTAAGCGCTTCCAATGTCCAGCCCGGACGCTTGGTGCAAGGACCTGAAGAAAATTGTGCATTAGCCGGACGGATGTCTGGCTTTGGAAAAGTCGTCATTTTGTATCTACCCTTTCAGATAGCACGCTTCCCGTTGGGGAGAAGTGGCCCACTGACGAAGCTATATAAAAGCCACGCCACACGCAAGTGGCTCAGAAACGAAACCGTCACAGAATTTATCATCTGCGACAAAATTACATCATCTGCATTAACTTGACATGTAATTAGGCACCATACTATATGTTGCCATATGGATATTTTGGAAATCAAACATCGCGCGCTTCTTGGTGCGGAAACACCGGAAAACAGCCATTATCAGAATATGCGCTTGTGCTTTGAACTGCTGAGCGCGGCGAAAATGATCGACCAGAGCTGCGCACAACGCCTCGCCCCTTATCAGCTCTCCGAGAGCCGTTTTGTGATTCTGTTTTTGTTGCAGCAGAAGCCGGAAGGTCTGGCACCCCATCTTTTGGCGGAGCGTGCCGGAATCACCCGCGCCACTTTAACCGGCCTGCTCGACGGGCTGGAACGCGATGGTTTTCTCATTCGCAATCACAGCCGGACAGACCGCCGCTCTATTATCGTGACTCTGACGGGCAAGGGAAAACAGACCGCAACATCGCTGGTGAGCGATCATTCACAATGGATCGCCTCTCTGATGGCGCCGCTGAATGAACAAGAGAAACAAATGCTCAGTACCTTACTGGGTAAAATCTGGACAGCGGCACAGGAGCCGACAGACCATGACCAAAGCGCCCGTTAAATCTGTCCGCCGCATGAGCGACATCACACCGGAACGGCTGGCCGAACTGAATAGCGGCACCGCTCAAACCACTGTACTGACGGAATGCCTTGCCATTGATTTTGCCCTGCTGATGCAGACTGTTTTTCCGGATATTCCGACAGAATTGCATCAACAACTCAGTGGCACTACAGCTGGTATCACCGCCAGTATGGCACTGGCAGCACAATTATTACACACTCATGGAACTATCAAACTGAGTGATCTGACCATCCATCAATCAGATACAATTCGCGGCTGGGCCTGTTATTTCATCGCTCAACAGTACTCTTCCCTGCAAGAGAAACTGGAACTGATCCGCCCGCTTGCTGATGATCCTCATTTTGGCGTGCGCGAATGGGCATGGCTGGCACTGCGCAATGATCTGATCGCGCAACCGGAACTGAGTTTCAGCCTGTTGCAGCCTTGGACGAATGATCCGTCCTATAAAATCCGGCGCTATGCCTGCGAGGCCATCCGTCCGCGTGGCGTATGGTGCGCCCATTTTAACCTGCTGAAAACCCAGCCGGAACTGGCACTCCCTATCCTTGAAGCACTGCGCAGTGATCCGGAAATTTATGTGCAGGATTCTGTCGCCAACTGGCTCAATGATGCCTCCAAAACCACACCGGACTGGGTACGCGCCCTTTGCGACCGCTGGCTTCAGGAAAGCACTTCACCTTCTACCGCCCGCATTTGCAAACGCGCCTTGCGGACACTCAATAAATAATCCTCCCCGTAAATGAGACTGATATGACCCATTATCTTGCAGAATTATACAGCCCTAAAGCGGCATGGCTTGCCCTGTCACCCGAGCAACGTCAGGATTTTTTCGCCAGCATTGGCGCAGGCATGGGCAGCCTGTCTGAATTTGGTATTGAGCCACTAGCCTTTGGCCAGACCGATCCGTCTCAACTTCATCCGGCACAGCAGCAGTTTTTCGCCATCTGGAAATTCACAGATAAAGCGGCCGTTACAGCTTTGCTGGAAGCCATTCATGCAACCGGCTGGCATG
>NZ_ANNO01000185.1:0-774 GCF_000409565.1 Pseudochrobactrum sp. AO18b | reverse complement strand
GTTTATGGAAACGCGGCATTTCAATAATAGCAGAGATTTTAACCTGCTCACCAGGTTGTCATACGCAGACCTGCGCGAATCTGATGCGATTCCAAACCTTTATCCGCAATCGTCAGAGACCCGACATTTGCGGCATCACCGGATGAAATACGTGCATAGCGGTAACCAAGATCAAATTTGATATTCTCGGTCACATCAATTGCAGCACCGGCCATCAGCGCCCATTGCAGACGGGTAGTATCACGGCCATTAATGAAGTCACCAACTGGTCCGTGCACTTTGTAATCGACTTTAGCCATACCAAGACCGGCACCGACATAAGGTGTTACACCTGAGAAATTACCGATGTCGTAATAGGCATTTGCCATCACATCCCAGATACCGGCTTCAATCTGCTCACCGCTGATCTTCATCTTGCGATAGCCCAAAGTCACATCACCGCGAATATTATCGGTAAACTGATAACCGACACCACCGCTATAAGCAGCTGTGGCTTTGGTGTCGCCACGTCCTTCACCCACCCAGTCATAGCCCTTCAGGCGAGATTTAACATTATCGGACGGTACATAGGCAATATCACCGCGCAGATACCAGCCCGATCCGATTTCCACGGGCTTATAAACGTCCTGCTCGACAGGTGTCGCATAAAGAACCTGATCGAGATCGGCGGCCTGAGCCACTCCGTTTGCAGCGGATAGTGCGAAAACTGCAATCACTGCTTTATGCAATGATGTGAATGAAGATTTTTTCATCATCTGCATCCTGTAATTCTGT
>NZ_ANNO01000184.1:0-968 GCF_000409565.1 Pseudochrobactrum sp. AO18b | reverse complement strand
CGCCTTTTAGGGCGCAGCACAAATTCACTTATTTATAAACCGGTGTTGTCACGTCATTATAAGCGACCGGACGGCTGTAACCGCCGAACTGGTAACGCAGACCGACGCGGACATCGTGAATATCAAAGCTGCGATCAAAGCCACGGCCGATATCTTTTGTTGCACCGAACATTTCGCCACCTTCAATGCGGCGGAAACGATAACCGGCATCCAGCTTCAGGCTCTGGGTCAGATCATAAGAGAGACCGGCCATCAAAGCCCAGGTAAAGCGCCAGCTTGCCGAACCGGAATGAACTGTAGAACCGGACTGATCAAAACCGGGATCAATCGTATTGGTCAGATCGCCCCATTTGATGCGCGTACCACCGATACCGGCACCGACATAAGGTGTAAAACCGTTGAAATTACCCAGATCAATATAGGCATTGGCCAGAATGGAAAGCGCCGACATTTTTGCTGTGTCGTTAGATACGCAATCGGCATAAGCATTATTGGCTGTGCAGACGCCGCTCGTTGAACCGCTGAACTTCGCGCGGGTCAGATAGTCGACGGTCAGATCCGTACGGAAATAATCTGTCACCTGATAACCTACACCACCGCCGAGCAGGAATGAGCCTTTCAGCTTGCCATCCAGTGAATTTTCACCGAAGCTGGTTCCCGAGCAGGTGCTGCCACATCCCTTGTCAATCGTCGCATAATTGGCACCTTTGAATTTCGCACCGGCATAACCGATGTCGCCACGCAGATACCAGCCACCGACAGGCGCAGGCGGAACCACAACTTCAGGAATGATTGGTTCAGGGATATCTACGATATCCGCCGCAAAGACCGAGGAAACAGAGCCCGCCATTGTCAGCCCTGCAACACCGGCGATAAGCAAATTCTTTAAGTTCATCATAGCGTGTCCTATCGCATTTCCACGGCCATGTAGCACCGGGACGACTATTCTCAGACACACCATAATTCGG
>NZ_ANNO01000183.1:0-13005 GCF_000409565.1 Pseudochrobactrum sp. AO18b | reverse complement strand
AACCATAAAAAAAAGAGGGGCATTTAATGCCCCTCTTTTTATTGAAAATATTCAGTTTTATATATGAGCGATACAGAGTACCGCATATGAAAACAGGCACAAATTCGTAAATCAGCCCGTTATTTTGCTGCTGTTCTGATTGATGTGATAATATCATCGACGACAGTTTCAACCAGTTTATGGTCGTCACCCTCAGCCATTACACGGATCAGAGGTTCAGTCCCTGAAGGGCGGATCACAACACGGCCGGTGCTGCCAAGAGCATTCTTGCCTTCTTCGATCGCCTGAATAACTGTTTTATTCTCAAGCAATTTTCCGCCGGCAACACGGATGTTTTTAAGAATCTGCGGCACGGGTTGGAATTTACGGCAAACTTCGCTCAGCGGACGTCCCTGCTCCTGCATAACAGCAAGAATTTGCAGCGCAGAGATCAAACCATCGCCGGTCGTACCAAATTCAGACAGCACAATATGGCCGGACTGCTCGCCACCAACATTAAAACCGTTCTCACGCATATGTTCAACAACGTAACGGTCACCGACTTTGGTGCGCGCCAGTGTCAGCCCCTGATCGCCGAGGAAACGCTCCAGACCAAGATTGGACATAATGGTCGCAACAATACCGCCGCCAACGAGACGCCCGCTCTTTGACCAGCTTTCCGCAATCACAGCCATCAGCTGATCGCCGTCAATGATGGTGCCGTTTTCATCAACCATCAGCACACGATCCGCATCACCATCAAGGGCAATACCGACATCGGCGCGGGTTTCATGAACTTTACGGATCAGGCCTTCCGGATGTGTAGAACCGCAATCCTCATTAATATTCGTACCATTCGGCGTATTATTAATGGTGATAACTTCAGCACCGAGTTCCCACAAAGCAGCCGGTGCCACTTTATAGGCTGCACCATTGGCGCAATCGACTACAATACGCAGACCATTCAGCGACAAATGACGCGGCATCGTACGCTTGGCAAACTCAATATACCGGTAAATATCGCCGTCAACGCGTTTCGCCCGACCAACTTCGCCATGGCTGCTCATATGCGCGCTCATGTCATCATCAATCAGCTTTTCAATCTGCAATTCCAGCGCGTCTGACAATTTGTAACCGTCAGGGCCAAACAGCTTAATACCGTTATCATAATAAGGATTATGCGAGGCGGAGATCATCACACCGATATCTGCACGCAATGAACGGCACAGCATGGCAACAGCCGGTGTCGGGATCGGCCCCAGAAGAAACACTTCCATGCCCATGGAGGTAAAACCGGCAACAAGCGCATTTTCCAGCATATAGCCTGAACGACGGGTATCCTTGCCGATCACCACACGCTGCCCCTGCCCGCCATCGCGGAATGACAAGCCTACAGCCATACCGACCCGCATAGCGATATCCGGCGTCATCGGAAAAGAATTAGCCTTACCGCGAATGCCGTCAGTACCAAAATATTTACGGGACATATTCAAGCCTTTTCTTTGCGCAGTGCCATACCTGCCTTATTCTAAAGAACAGAAAACAGGCTTCTCTTAAAACTAGCAATGCAGCGATTTTATATCTCTTGTCAAATATCCAGACCATGAAACTGATCATCTGGTAAACAGATCCGCTCAGGATATTTAAATTGCTGCCTCCGAATGACACAGCGTGCCCGTTCAGATCAACGAAATAAAAAACCGGGCTTTAAAAGCCCGGTTCTTATTTAACACAGTCGTTACCGGTACAAGTCTTATGCCTGTGGTTCAGGCTTCATATCCTGTCCGGCTTCCGGCTCAGCATCAGGCTTCTTGCGCGATGCACCGGCTTTAGGAACGCCCGATCCGCGCGATGAGGATGAATCATCGCCTGTATCACGGTTCGGTTTCTGACCGGCGATCAGCTGTTTGATCTCTTCACCGCTCAGGGTTTCATATTCCAGCAGGCCTTCAGCAATGGCGACCCATGCATCATGCTTTTCTGTCAGAATACGGCGCGCTTCGACATAGGCATTGTCAATCAGCTCACGAACTTCCGCATCAATCAGCTGGGCTGTTGCTTCAGAAACATTCTGCGTACGCGATACGGAATGACCGAGGAAAACCTCTTCCTGATTTTCGCCATAGGCAACATAACCGAGCTTTTCAGAAAAGCCCCAGCGGGTCACCATTGCACGGGCAAGCTTGGTTGCCTGCTCAATATCGGATGACGCACCGGATGTGATGTTTTCCTTACCGAATTTCAGTTCTTCGGCAATACGGCCACCCATCATGATTGCAAGGCGCGACACCATCCACTTATAGCTCATGGAATATTTGTCGCCTTCCGGCAGCTGCATCACCATACCCAGCGCACGACCGCGCGGAATGATGGTTGCCTTATGGACCGGATCAGCCACAGGCACATTCATCGCCACAATCGCATGACCGGATTCATGATAGGCGGTCAGTTCTTTTTCTGCCTGCGTCATCGCCGAAGAACGGCGTTCCGCACCCATCATGATCTTGTCTTTGGCGTCTTCAAATTCCTGCATAGTCACCAGACGCTTGTTCCGGCGTGCAGTCATCAGTGCAGCTTCATTGACGAGGTTCATCAGATCCGCACCGGAGAAACCAGGCGTACCGCGGGCAAGAACTTTCAGATCGACATTCGGTGCCAGCGGTACATTACGCACATGCACTCTGAGGATCTGTTCACGGCCGCTCACATCCGGATTAGGCACAACAACCTGACGGTCGAAACGACCCGGACGGAGAAGCGCAGGATCAAGCACGTCAGGACGGTTGGTTGCAGCAATCAGAATAATATTCTCATTGGCTTCGAAACCATCCATCTCAACCAGCAACTGGTTCAGCGTCTGTTCGCGTTCATCATTACCACCGCCTAAGCCCGCACCACGGTGACGACCGACGGCATCGATTTCGTCGATGAAGATAATGCAGGGAGAGTTCTTTTTTGCCTGTTCAAACATATCGCGGACACGGCTTGCACCGACACCAACAAACATTTCAACAAAGTCAGAACCGGAAATTGTAAAGAACGGCACATTGGCTTCACCGGCAACAGAACGCGCCAGCAAAGTTTTACCGGTTCCCGGAGGGCCTACGAGCAGCACACCGCGCGGAATTTTACCGCCGAGACGCTGGAATTTCTGCGGATCACGCAAGAATTCAACGATTTCTTCCAGATCTTCCTTGGCTTCGTCAACACCGGCAACGTCCTGAAAGGTCACACGGCCATGCGCCTCAGTCAGAAGTTTCGCCTTGGATTTACCGAAGCCCATCGCACCGCGTGAACCGCCCTGCATCTGACGCATGAAGAAAATCCACACGCCGAGGATCAGGATCATAGGCAGCCATGACAGAAGAATACCGAACAGCGATCCCGAGCCATCGCTTTCAGGCTTTGCGGTAATCGCAACATTTTTCTCTTCAAGGCGGCCGATCAGGCTGGCATCCGAAGGGGAATAGGTCTGGAATGTCGCATTATTATCAGCATAGGAACCGACGATGCGCGGGCCGGTAATGGTGACGGATTTAACCCGTCCGCCCGATACATCTTCAATAAATTGCGAATAAGGAATCTCACGAGACGACGCGCGTTGCGCCGGACTCTGAAACAGGTTGAATAATGCAACCAGCAGGAGAGCAATGATCGCCCAGAGGGCGAAGTTGCGATAATTTGGATTCATCTCGGGTCCAATCGATTACCAACGTCTTTCCGGCTCATCTGCCGTTTTGGCGCTTTCCGGAAAAATATTCAAACCTAACATAGGTTCGATGCACGGCCTTGCCAAGGCGGTGTACAGCTTCATAAGTGATTCTTCTGCATTCTTTGCAGAATTTACCTGTAATTATGGTTGAAAGGCATGGTTAAAAGCCCTTTTACAACCTGTGCGACCTCAAAATCATGGCCGGAAAGCACCCTGTCAAAACAGGCAAGAGTGCGTTTTATCCGAACTTCAGAACTTTGCGGAACCAGACCGGACAATGCAGGAAAACCGGTCACCACCCCGTCACAAAAGACAGCCGGTGCAGCGAGCAAACTGTTGCGGTCAAAATATCCCTGTTTCCCCTCTCCTGTTCCTATCTTGTGCTGTCGCAAATAAGCAGACAACTGCTTTTCACTCAGCGCAGCAATGATAAGCAGTTCTGCTCCCTCATTGCGGATATGATAACGCCCGTCCCACAAGACCTCTTCTTCCCTCTGCAATGGAATTACGGGCAAATTACGTCGTTCACGGCGGATAATCGTCCCATGACGGGATTTTTCAATCACACAGCGATGCAGGGTTTTCCTTTGTTTGGCCGGTATTGAAGGTTTATCAAGCCAGTTGGTAAGATCAGCACAATCCTGCAGTGCCGGTAAAAAAGCCTGCCCGCCGATAGCAGCCAGCAAATAACCCAGTGTCAGCGGGATAATATCCCGATCTGATGCATCCCATCCGGCAGGTAAAAACAAACTGTCGCCGGCAAGCAGCCTGATCTGGCTGTCTTCCTGTTTCAGCAAGTCAGCCACGCAGTGATTATCTGCACGTCTTCGCACTGCTGCAGCATCAGCGGTTTGCAACAAAGCTGGCTTATCCAGCATTTTCGCAGCCTGCCTCACCCGCGGGCGCTCATAGGCGGGATTCTCATTGCTCGGATCATCCACCCAACGGATATTTTGTGCTGATAAAAAACCTCTCAGCTCATCCCGCCAGATATCCAGCAGCGGGCGGCACAGCAGAACCTTCGTTTGCAACAGAGTTTGCACAGCCATAGCGGCAAGCCCGCGCTCAGCTCCGACAAGACCAGCTGCCAAGCCTTCTCTTTCCCGACGCATCAGATATGTCTCGACCTGATCGTCAGCCGTATGTCCTGTCAGAATAATAGCGGCCTTATGCTGACATGCCGCCTGCACCAGCAGATCATAGCGTGCAGAACGGGCAGCAGACGCAAGACCACTGGCAGGCTTTTCGCCGGTCCAGCACAAAATCTGATGCGCACTGCCGATACTCTGACAAAACTCAGCAACACCCGCCGCTTCATCAGCAGATTCCGCGCGTAGTCTGTGATCGACAGTCACTGCGATCAGACGGCATTCCGGCAGCTTTTCTTGTAAATAAAGTCTGGTCAGCAGTAACAGTGCCAAAGAATCGCTGCCGCCTGAAACCGCAACAATCATCACCGACGGATGCTGCCCCGCCAGCGCATTATCAAAGCCTGCAAAAATTCGCGGCAGAAAATCCGGCATTAGTGTAGCGGTGCCACCGTCTGAAATTGCCGTCTTCGCAGCATTCACATCCGTACCCTGCATCCGGCGTCAGCCCCCTGTGCCATATTTATGAGCAGCGGTTCAGTTTACGCTCTTCATCCGCACGTTTCAGCACTGCCGGAGCGGCTGAAGGGAAACGGCTGCTGATTTTTGCCAGCGTCGCACAGGCAACTTCACGGTCATTCAGCTTGGCCATAGCCATACCGAGTTTCAGCATATTCTCCGCACCACGCTTGGAATCAGGAAAATCCCGCTGATTATCGATGAAAACCGTAGCTGATTCCGCAAAACGATCCTGTCCGTACAGTGCTTCACCCAGCCAGTAACGGGCATCTGATGTCATCGGATCGGCCGGATAGCGGTCGATATGCGCACGAAATGCCACTTCTGCCGAGCGGTAATCACCGGCAAGAATAAACTGATAGGCGGCATTATAAAGTTCGTTGGGATTGTCGGTCTGCGGCAGGGAAACCGTCTGCTGTGCCGGCTCGTCACTCAGGCTGCCGCCGATTACATTGCCACTGGAATCAAAGCGGATAGAGCCGAGCGCACGCGGAGCCTGCGATGTGACTGTAACCGGCGTTTGCTGACCAGTAGCAACGGAAGCGGCGGAATTATCTGTATTGGCATCCTGTGCAGGCTGGAAATCAGATGAATCCTGAGCGGTGTTGTCATTATCCGCACTCGCCGAAGCTGTCTGGCGCGGTTCCTTATCTGCTGAAGCACCGTCAGAGGATACAGCGGCAGAATCTGCCGCCGCTGTTTGTGTGGATTGATCAGAACCGGCGTCGGCCTTTTTCTTTTTTTCCAGCTCTTCAAAGCGGAATTCATTATCTTCCTGAATTTTACGCATCTGCTCCTGCATCTGCAAAATCTGGAAGTTCATTTCTTCAAGCTTGCCGGTCAGGTCACGAACCTGCTCCTGCAACTGAATTACCCGCTGATCACTGGCCTGAGCAAAGGCTGTTGTTCCGCCTGTTGCCATAGCCAGCAGCGGCAGCAAACTGACAGCCAGAGCCAGTCTTTTCATCGCTTTCTTCATTCGCAATACCTCATGCGCCCGAATTCTGTTCCAAGGGTCATCATCACATTCTCAGATGGACCGGTTCAATCTTTATAATCTCAGTTGAAATGGTGCAATTGAGTGCGGCCAAATTTTGGCTTTTATGTTCAAACTGAAAAAAGCGACCCTGAGGCCGCTTTTCCCATAAGTCTGTGTCTTTTTTATCGCGCAATTGTTACGAGCAGCGAAAAATGACTTTTTAGCTGCAGATTAGCTGCCGGCACCGTTCAGAACGGTTACTGCACGGCGGTTCTGCGACCAGCAGGAAATATTGTCGCAAACTGCAACCGGACGTTCCTTACCGTAGGAAACGGTGCGCATACGGTTAACCGGCACGCCGCGGGAAGCCAGATAATCACGGGCAGCAGCAGCACGACGCTGGCCAAGTGCCAGGTTGTACTCGCGTGTACCACGTTCATCCGAGTGACCTTCAACAGTGATCGAATAGTTCGGATAGCGGGCCAGCCACTGAGCCTGACGGGACAATGTCTGCTGTGCGTCAGCGCGGATCACGGAACTGTCGAGATCGAAGAACACGCGGTCACCGACATTCACGGTGAAGTCCTGTGCGGAACCGGCAACAGCACCATTGGCACCCATACCGTTCAGACCAAGATCACCTGCATTGTTCGGCAGGTTTTTCTTGTTGGCGCAACCGGCTACGGCAAGCGACAGGAAAAGGGCAACAGCAAACGGGCTGCGGGCAATCGACTGGGAACGGCGCATGGCCCGTACTCCTTAAGAATAATGCGTTTACATGATGTATGACTAACCAGATGATTAATCATATTGAGGTTAAAAACCGTTCAAATAACATGGTTAATTGTTACTTAATCAGCATAAAAACTCAAGATTTCTCCGTCAAAAATCCGTTTTTCGGCTCATTCACAGAGACAGTTTCAAGTGGTTCTTCCCTGATTTCAAAGCGAACCATTTATCGGCAACCTAGAAAGCAATGCGGCAAAAACACGGCTTGTTATCACAAAAGCCTGATTTGACTAAAGCATCAGTCCTCAAAAATAAGCTCTGTGTCCTATTCAGCACACAGAGCTTATCTCAAACTTAATTCAGCAATGGCGACCATGCCGGATCAGAGGCCGCATTCGGCGTCTGGATCTGGCGTTCATTGCGGCCGGTCAGATCAATCGTGTAGAGACGGGATGTACCGCCGCTTTCACGGAAGAACATCAGAACACGGCCGTTCGGTGCCCATGTCGGGCCTTCATTATGGAAGCCGCTTGTCAAAAGGCGCTCACCCGAACCATCGGTTTTCATCACGCCGATCGAGAACTGACCGCCGGACTGCTTGGTAAAGGCGATCAGATCGCCGCGCGGTGACCATACCGGTGTCGAATAGCTGCCGTTACCGAAAGAAACGCGCTGCGGGTTGGAGCCGTCGGCACCCATGACGTAAATCTGCTGGCGACCGCCACGATCGGATTCAAATACGATCTTGGAACCATCCGGCGAATAGGATGCCGAGGTATCAATGGCCTGACTGCTGGTCAGACGGGTGGTTGTGCGCGAACGCAGATCCATCGTGTAAATATTGGCGCTACCATCATCCTGCAGCAGGCTCATCACCACTTTCTGACCATCAGGAGAAAAGCGTGGTGCAATCGTCATGCCCGGGAAATTACCGACCAGTTCCTGCTGTCCTGTTTCCAGCTGCAGCAGGTAAACGCGCGGACGGTCACCGGCAAAAGACATATAAGTGATTTCCTGACGGCTTGGTGAGAAGCGCGGTGTCAGCACCAGATCTTTACCATTTGACAGATAACGCACATTCGCGCCGTCCTGATCCATGATCGCCAGACGCTTGACGCGTTTCTGCGCGCTGCCGGACTCATCAACAAATACGATACGTGTATCGAAATAGCCTTTTTCACCGGTCAGGCGCTCATAAATCGCATCGGCGATAATATGGGCAACGCGACGCTTGTTTTCCGGTGTTGTGAAAAACTGCTGGCCTGCAAGCTGCTGTCCGGCAAAAGTATCCCACAGACGGAACTCAGCTTTCAGACGGCCATCCGGCTGCTTGGTCACGCGGCCGGTAACCAGTGCCTGCGCATTGATGACTTTCCAGTCTTCAAAACGCGGTGCCACATCCGGATTGCTGATTTTTTCAATGAATGCTTTTTTGTCGATCGGCGCAAAAAGGCCGGAACGCTCAAGATCCGCAGCGATGATAGAGGTAATTTCCGCACCCAGCGCATCACCGGACAAGAAGTCGGTCAGAGCAATCGGCAGCGGGTCAACATTACCCTTGTTAATATTTACTTCCACAACGGCGCGTGCAGGCAGCACCGCAGCCGTGCTCACTGCCGCAGCGACAGCGAGAACTGAAAATAAGGTTTTAAACAGTGTTTTCATGATGGCGTGGACCTCGTTTGTCCTGATCATATTTGGTTCTGTGAGACGTCTCACATGCTTTGATATTGAAGAGCTTCACAGAAAGCCCCTGAAACCGGCGCTACGCAGCGCCGGTCCGTATTCCGTTTAGAACATTTCGCTCGGGTCAAAATTCACGATGACCGTCGCCCAGGTTTCATATTTATCCCGCGGCAGATTGTAAGGCGCTGCACGCATCACCGCACGCCGCGCACTGTCTGCTGCCGCACGGCCAACGATAGAATCGCCGCCTGTATAAGTGACTTCCGGCGAGCCGTTAATCGAGCCGTCTTCATTCAGCTGCATCTTAACGGTAATACGCAAATCAGCGGCATCGGCCACACCCGAAGGGATACTCCATTTGTCGCTGATCTGACCTTTCAGAGCATCCATTTCCGTCTGGCTGAGTTTAGCTCCGCCGGTCGTTTTCTTGGCACCAAAGGCTTCCTTGTCGGTAGAGCGTTTAGCTCCGCCACCTGCAGATTTCTCACGGTTCAAAAGAACGGCAACCTCGTCAGCCTTTGCATCTTTATCTTTCGACGTATTCTGCGCGGTTGTGCTTGGCTTTTCCGGTTTCTTCTCGTCTTTTTTCTTATCCTCAGCCTTGGCCGTTTCCGTTGGTTGCGGTTTCGGTTTGGCTTCCGGCGCCGGAACACGATCCGGCAATTTGACTTCTTCAGCCTGTTCCGGCTGCTGCGCAATTGCTTCCGCAACAGGATCCGGCTTCACCTCAGCCTTTGGTTCCGGCTTCGGCTCCACTTTTGGCTCCGGCGGCTTTACCGGTTCAGGCGGTTTAACCGGCTCCGGTTTTGGTTCAGGCTTGTTTTCCTGTACAGGTTCCGGCTTTTCAGCCGGTTTTTCCGCAGGTTTGGCCGCTTCTGCGGTTTCAACAGGCTTCGGCTTTTCATTCGGCATCGGCGGCGTCTTCAGATCAAGCTCGCTGTCGCCGGCATTTTCCGCTTGCTCAACCGTTTTCGGCTTAGTCGTTGGTTTTGGTGCTGCTTTTTCCGCTTTCGGCGCTTTTTTATCGCCCTGCTGTACCTGTGAAATATCTTCAATCGGTACAATATCGACAGGGAAGGATTCAGTATCAGTCATGTCAAAAGGCTTCGGCGAAGAGAACGAGAATAGTCCCCAGCCGATAATGACCACATGGATGAGTGTTGAGGAAGTCAGACCTGCCTTCATGATGGCGTCAGCTATCCTGCTCCTGGAGGGTCACCAGACCGATATTCTTGAAACCGGCAGCGGAAATACGTGACATCACTTTCATCACAGTACCGTAATCGGCATTTTTATCGCCGCGCACAAAAACGCGCTCTTCATAGCCGGTTTTGGCGATAGCTTCGAGTTTCGGCACCACTTCTGCAATGTCGATCTCGGTTTCCTGCAGATAGACCTGCCCCTTGTCATTCACGGACACGGTAATCGGCTGAGTATCGGCATTCAGCGCCTTAGCCTGCGTATCCGGCAGATCAATCGGCACACCGGAGGTGAGCAGCGGTGCGGACACCATGAAGATAATCAGCAGCACCAGCATCACATCCACGAAAGGTGTGATGTTGATTTCGCTCATCGGAGCCTTCTTGCCGCCGCGTCTGCGACGACCGCCTGCTCCGCCCTGACTTCCTAATGACATACCCATATCTGGAACCTTCCGGCCTTAATCTTTTGACCTGATATCCGGCCTGAATTTAAAACGACTGACGCACACAAACCGGATAATTTATCCGCGCGGCGTCAGCTTCTCATCAATTTGTCGCGACAGTATGGCCGAAAACTCATCGGCAAAACCTTCCATACGTGCGGTGATTTTTGCCGAGTCTGCGGTCAGCTTGTTATAGGCAATAACCGCAGGGATAGCGGCCAGAAGACCAATCGCCGTTGCAAGCAATGCTTCCGCAATACCCGGTGCCACAACGGCAAGACTCGTATTTTTGGAAGCAGCAATTGCCATGAACGAGGTCATAATACCGACAACGGTACCGAACAGACCGATAAATGGTGCAGATGTACCAATGGTGGCCAGAAAACCGAGGCGTGATTCCAGCTTGTCGTTTTCACGTGCTAAGGCCACATCCATCGCTTTTTCGATACGCATCTGCAACGCAATCGGGGAACGGGCGCCTTTTTCGAAAGACTTTTTCCACTCGCGCATTGCTGCCATGAAAATGGCGCTCATGCCGGTGGTACGGCGTTCACCGAGATTGCGGTATAATTCTTCCAAAGACTGGCCGGACCAGAAGACCTGCTCAAAACGCTCAATCGCACTTGTTGCACGGCGATAGGCCAGTGTCTTGTCGACGATAATCGCCCATGTCCAGATTGAGGCAGCCAGCAAGCCCAGCATGACCAGTTTCACAACCCAGTTGGCCTGCATGAACAGTCCCCAGAGACTGACATCAGCTGTATGTGCTGCAATGGGTAGCGTTTCCATTTGTCACCTGTCCTCGAATCCAAACGCCCGGCTCATCACCGGGCGGCAAAAGCAAAACGGTTCACCGCGCAGTTTTCTGCGCAACCGTTTCGATCTGTTGTTACCTTAAGCGGTCCGGATGCATTGTTTGCCTGCACGGCCCGCCGAATTGCTTTGCGCCGTATCTGCATAGTGCCGGACACAATCTTGTGCATGACCGGCTGTTTTGCTTTTTACGGTTAATTTTGGTGAAAGGAAGGCGACAGGCAGATTCATGCCCTCACCTCTCCGTCTTGGACTAAAGATGAACTATTATGGTTAAAGATAAGTTAGGATTCGCACTATTGCGGGCAATTTTACGTGCGGCGCCTGATTTTCCGCCGCCGGTTTTTGAGCCAGTACCACATTCAGCACTACCTGCGCGATCACACCCGATTTTTGAAATGACGCAGGATTATGCCCGTCCAATTGTCCCGGTTTGACGATGAAGGCATTTGCCAAAAGTTAAGCTGTAAACAGCGCTTTCCACTCTTTGGGCATCCGTTTCGGGCGACCCTGCTTATTAATCAATGCCGCTTCGACCTGTGCTTCAATCAGAAGCTCACCATTTTTGCGCTGAATGCGCTGGCGCATTGTCACCCGCGCACCGGAAGCTTCAGTCACGCAAGTCTCAATCACCAGCATATCATCAATGCGGGCAGGTAAACGGAAATCAATCTCCATGCGTCGCACGATCCAGACAATCGGCTCGCCAAGCTGCCCCTCTTCCAGCTGTGTATGATGCACACCTTTGAGACGCAGAAAATCAGTACGACCGCGCTCCAGAAACTCCAGATAACGGGCATGATAAACCACGCCGGAAAAATCCGTATCGGCATAATAGACCCGCGCCAGCAACCGGTGCCCTTCCGGTGTCAGCGTGCCATTAATCACTTCAGATTCAGCTGTGCTTAAATCGTCTGGAGCTGTTATATCCGGCATCAGGCTTCGTCCTCAAACAGGGTGATCTGCCGTGCAGCCAGATCTGTCGGTGCCGTCAGCCCCAGATGTTGCCATGCAACAGCTGTCAACACACGACCGCGCGGTGTGCGTTGCAAAAAACCCTGCTGGATCAGATAGGGTTCAATAATATCTTCAATCGCATCACGCGGTTCAGACAGACCAGCGGCAATCGTCTCAATCCCCACAGGTCCGCCGCCAAAATTGCGTGCAATCATATTAAGATAGCGACGATCCAGCTGATCGAGACCGATATTATCCACTTCGAGACGGATCAGCGCCTCATCGGCGATCTTCGCATCCACAATGTCTGCTTTTGCTACCAGCGCAAAGTCACGGACACGGCGCAGCAAACGCCCTGCAATACGCGGTGTTCCCCGTGCACGACGCGCAATCTCGCGTGCACCATCATCGGAAATATTCAGCTGCATCAGCCGCGCACCACGGCGCACAATATATTCCAGCTCATCAACCGTATAGAAATTCAGCCGTACCGGAATACCGAAACGGTCGCGCAAAGGCGTAGTCAGAAGACCGAGACGGGTTGTCGCCGCCACCAGCGTGAATTTCGCCAAATCAATCTTGACCGAACGCGCTGCAGGCCCTTCGCCGATAATCAGATCGAGCTGATAATCTTCCATCGCCGGATAGAGAATTTCTTCCACCGCAGGGCTGAGACGATGAATTTCGTCGATAAACAGCACATCGCGGTCTTCAAGATTGGTGAGCAATGCCGCCAGATCACCGGCTTTGGCAATCACCGGCCCTGAAGTGGAGCGGAAATTAACGCCGAGTTCCTTGGACATAATCTGAGCCAATGTGGTTTTGCCCAAGCCCGGAGGGCCGACAAACAACACATGATCCAGAGCTTCACCGCGGGTTTTGGCTGCTTCGATAAAAA
>NZ_ANNO01000182.1:0-10449 GCF_000409565.1 Pseudochrobactrum sp. AO18b | reverse complement strand
CGGGCGCAAAGCCGTGTCCGTATCCTCCCCGCGCTTTTGCGCAGAAATCAGACGATCTTCATCACTCATCAGTTACACCCGCATTCATTTTCTCAAGCAACGCTCTTATCGCGCCAGTTCTTTCAATCCAAGCCGGATCAGCTTGGCAGAATCTGCATCTTCTCCGACCTCGCGCAAGGCACTGGCCACCGCATTGGCAGCCTGATCGCGTGAATAGCCGAGATTACTCAGCGCAGAAACCGCATCACTCACTGCTGTGGAGGCAACACCCTCACCGATTTCCTGCTTCAGCCCGATATTGGCCGCAGCATCACCGGCAAATGCAGGCGCCTTATTCTTCAGCTCAGTTACGATGCGCTCGGCTACTTTTTTGCCGACACCCGGCGCACGGGACACCATAGCAATATCACGCAAAGCAATGGCATTGGCGAGTTCAGACGGCGTTAATGTGCCCAGCACTGCCAGTGCCACTTTGGCACCAACGCCCTGTACATTCTGCAACAGCCGGAACCACTCACGCTCCAATGCCGTGCCGAAACCATAAAGCCGCAGCACATCTTCACGCACATAGGTCTCAATCAGCAGAATAGCCGCTTCACCCGCTGAAGGCAGATTGCCCAGCGTGCGCGCAGAACAGAAAGCCACATAGCCGACCCCATGCACATCAAGAATGACGTGATCGTCAGCAATTTCATCGACAACACCTTTCAGTTTCCCGATCATGATATCGCTGCAATCCTCCCGCTTTTCTTCAGTTCCGCCAGATTATACAAGCTGTGCCGGTTATGGGCATGACAAATGGCAATTGCCAGCGCATCCGCCGCATCGCTGGTATCAAAACTCGCACGCGGCATCAGCACTTTGACCATCATATGAATTTGCTGTTTTTCACCGTGGCCGACACCAATAACGGATTTTTTCACCGCATTCGGCGCATATTCAGCCACTCGCAATCCGGCCTGTGCAGGCACCAGCAGCGCAATACCGCGCGCCTGCCCCAGCTTCAGCGTAGCACCTGCATCTTTATTGACGAAAGTATGCTCAACAGCCGCCTCATCCGGCATCATCTGATGCAGGACAGCGCTCAATCCTTCATGCAACTGGCATAAACGCGAGGCAAGATCCATTTTGTCATCAGAGGTGACAGTTCCAGCTGCAATAAAATGCAGGGAATTACCCATGGACTCAATCACGCCCCAGCCGGTGCGGCGCAAGCCCGGATCAATACCAATAATGCGAATCGCCTGTTTCATATGCTGACCTTACCTTGTGTAAGGTCCATTCAACAATCAAAATGTGAACAAAATGGAAACATCGCATTTTTAGGGCGGGAGAAGATGCCAGAGCGTGTGCATTAAATCATAGCCACTGCGCTCGCTCTGTCTTTTTGTTTTACGCATGTCGCTATCGGAAAACCGGTGCCCACTTTTCCGCGACAAGCGCCGGCAGATCAATTACTGCCAAATGCTGTGCGCAACAGAATGATCTGATCCGAAACCGGATTACCCTTGCACTCAACCAGTTCACGGATCGGCTGATGATAGCTGTCACCATCCATGCAACGCACGCGATCCTGAAGATGCAGCGAATGCGCAATCATATCGCGGAAAGCCTGCGGCAGTTCTTTCCAGCCTGCGGTCTTTTCACCGGCAGAATGGGTTTCCAGACTGACCTTTGCTTTCTCTTTTGCCACCATTTCGCGCGGCATATCTCCGGAACGGCTGGCACGCAGCAGCAAAAGCCAGGAGGCAATATGCATCAGACGCGAGGTCAGACGCATGGATTCAGCGGCATAAAGTGTTGCAGCCTTGTGAGACAGGGAACGCGCAGCGTCTTTCCCCTCACCGTCAAGATAAGCGGCGGCTTCTTCCACCAGCGCCATACCTTCACTGTAAAGCGGTTTGAAACTGTCTGAAAACACCATACGCTCCGACAGACGGATCATATTGTCCGGCACTCTGTTTTCGCTGCGATGTGTCTGTTCCATCATCTTGTTCTGCTCACTGGCAACTGCAACTCACTGAAACGCAGTTGTAATTTTTGACAAGCATTCCGACCACGTAAGGCACCGTATTTTCTCCGGTTTATAACCGGCCAAACAGGCGAATCCCCCATAATCAGGCTGCACTTCACTCGTTTGCATCACAAAGCGTGATCGTAAAAAACCGTTTGGCTATGGCCTATCCAAGCAAAATGCACGCTCATACACGCTCGCGCAATAATATGGTTAAAGAAAGATGAATTGTGATTTTGTGCTTGCCAGAGCAAATAATGCTATCCAGACGAATAGAGTCAGCCTGTTCAGATAGTTAAGCAGAATCGCCTGTATTCTCCGGCAAGAACAACGCCTGCCCGCTGATTTTAGCAGAAGTGCTTTATCCACAAAGCGGCTCTCAACTGCGGATAAACAAAGCAGGTCCGGAAATAAAAAAAGAGCCGCAAAAGCGGCTCTCAGAAGTTTAACAGGGAGGCGTCATACAGAGGGACCAAGTCCACTCGGTAAGAATCCGGCAAAACCGGATAGCCTTATATTCTTTTGTTAACTTTAATATTTGGTTAATGCGGTTTCTATCACTTTCAGGAAGCAGGAACCGAACGTGGCTTCACAGCTATAGGAGCTGGCTTCCGGCTCTCTGTCGCCCGTGCAGATCTAGCAATTTCAGGCACAGGGCTTTTCGAAACTGCTTTGCCTTTCCAGCCGATACGCGGCAGCCATTCCAGATAATAGATCAGCGCAAACTGAGCCATAATACCGCCCGCAATCAGCAAGGTGTCAAAGGACAGGCTCACCGGATAGACATGGCGCAGCGCCTGACCAACCATCGCCAGAATAGTACCGGCTACAAAAACCGGCAGCGAATGTTTACCCAGCAAGGCCAGCGGATGATTCATATCAAGACGGGCTTTTTCCGACAGCGCAGGGATACCGGCAATCACATAGGCAAGCGCCAGCACATGCAACAAACGGGTTGCCGAGAGATAGGTCTTGTCAAAACCGGTCAGCACCGCAGGCAGGCCAAAGGAAATATCCCAGTTCGGATGCGGGACACGCAGCCACAGCAGGGAGAAAACCAGATAACCGATCGCCGCAATCATCAGCGGACGGTTCTGATCAAAGCGGCCGCCCTGCTTCACATAGGTCATCGCACCAATACCGATGGCGAACAGAAACTGCCACGACAGCGGATTGAGGAACCACACGCCCTGTGTCGGATAATTCACCGGCGCAATATGATAATAGCCGGACAGAAACCAGATCGAACCGGAAATCGTCAGCATCAGCGAAATGCTGATCCGCGACAGATAAAGCATGACCGGCGCAAACAGCATCAGCACCAGATAGAGCGACAGAATATTATTATAGCCGAGCTGATGGCTAAGCGTGGCCAGACCGACAAAAGCCTGCGCAGGCTGTTCCATCACAGTTTTGATATTGATCATTTCCAGCATTTCCGGCCGTTTCATATAAATTGCCGTAAAACCGAAAATCGCCAGTGTGATGAGCGTTGTCATCATCTGCGCCATATAAAGCGTCATCGACCGGCGTGCCATTTTCAATGACAGCAGCAGGCGATTGCCTTCAACAAATTTGGAACTATAGGCAAGCGCAACAGCCAGACCGGAAATCAGCACAAAAGCTTCCGCAGAATCGGAAAAACCGAATTCGCGATGCGTGAATTTCTCATAAATTGTGCCCGGAACATGGTTGATGAAAATCGTCAGCAATGCCAGCGCCCTGAAAACATCAAGACGCGTATCGCGCATTTTCACCATCTGTCCTGCATTATGTATTGTCATTGCCAGCCTGCCTTTTGCCTGACTTGCCTGAATGTTTTCATCTCTCAAGAAGCGAAAACATGTCCTGCAGACAGTTTTTGTCTGCATACAACAATACGACTCAAATGGGACACGAAAGCGGCTAAGCTACTGCTTACCCCCATCACATTATTTTCCAGAACTAAACAAAACGACAATGTCAATAAGTTGTTAGCATCAAGATCGAAGGGAAATTCGGGGAAAAAGGACAGCGCTCCGATGTTTTTGCACCTGTCTTTAAAAACCGCGTTATCTTTTGGCAAATATGCTCTAAACAGAAGATAATGACCGGTATATTGCATATTTTACACTGTGCAATTCCCGAACTTTGCCATTTTTATGGGCTATTGGCGCCCGCTCAATGAGGCTTTATCTGATGAAATTTCCTGCAAACCGTCCGCGTCTGGTGCTGGTTGTCCCTTCTCCTTCTTCGGAAGAGCATACGGCAGATACGCTGCTTGCCACGCTGGATAAAGCCCTGACTGCAGGCGACATTGCCAGCGTCATTCTCGACAACGGGAAAACCGACGAGGCATCCTTTCAGGCTTTTGCAACATTGGCCGTTGGCAAAATTCAGGCAGCAGGCGCCGCAGCCATTATTCTGAACGACACCCGCACTGCCGGTCGTGTCAGCGCAGACGGCGTGCATATTGAAGGCTCTCTGGCCGATATTGCAGATGCTGTTGAGCGCTATACGCCGAAAATGATCGTCGGCACCGGCAATGTGAAAGAGCGCCACACAGCGCTGGAAGTCGGTGAGTTGCAGCCGGATTATATGTTCTTCGGCAAAATCGGTGCCGATACCAAACCGGAAGCCCATCCGCGCAATCTTTCACTGGCTGAATGGTGGGCGGCAATGGTCGAGATTCCGGCTATTTTGCAGGCTGGTGCAAAACTGGATGATCTCGCGGCTTGTTTTGCCACACATGCAGAATTTATCGCATTGGGTACGGCTGTGTTTTCCGCAGAAGATCCTGCACAGGTTATTGCCGATGCAAACCGCCAGCTCGATGAGATGAGCGCGGCTGAGACTGAAGAGTAACAGAGTTAGACCATGCTGAAAAAATCCGTTTTGTTCAACAGCACCTGTGCTTTCTGGTTGGTTGCCGCAGCGGCATCTATGCCGGCAACCACTGTCATGGCTGCAGAGGCCGCAAAACCGGCACCTGAGAAAACAGTGCCTGAAGCTGACAAACCCAAAACGGACAAAACAGAGACGGATAAGCCGGCAGATCCGACCGGCGCATCTATGGATGTACCGGCGGTTTCAACCGGCTTCACTATTCCGGAACTTGCCGGATCATGGTCGAAAAATCAGACTGAAAAGTCTGATATGCTTCAGCAACCGGCAACAACCGATGCCATGCCCGCTTTTAACGAGAACCGGTTCGGGGACAAAATTGCCGATCCGGCCTTCGGTGCATTTCAACGCGGTCTTTATCTGACAGCCTTCAATCTTGGTATGGAGCGCGCCAAAGCCGGTGATCCGGCAGCGCAAACGCTGGTGGCAGAAATCTATGCCCGTGGCCTTGGTGTCAAATCCGATCAGAAACAAGCAGCGCACTGGTATGGCTTAGCCGCAGAAAAAGGCGAACATGAAGCCCAGTTCCGCTACGCCGCCATGCTGCTTCAGGGCATCTATGTCACCAAGGACGCGAAAAAAGCTGAAGAGCTGATGCAAAAAGCGGCCGAGGCAGGCAATGCCATGGCACAATTCAATTATGCGCAAATGCTGATGATGCGCCGTCCCGGAGCCAAAGGGCTGGATGAAGCCGCACCATGGTTCCAGAAAGCGGCAGATGCCGGACTGGCCGATGGTGAATATGCTGTCAGTCAGCTGCTTGCCAATGGCACCGCAACAATCAAGCGCGATGATGCGCAGGCGCGCGAATATTTATTACGTGCTGCCCGTAAAAATTATGACACAGCACAGCTTGATCTGGGCACATGGCTGGTCGAAGGGCGCGGCGGCGAGCGCAATTATGATGCCGGTTTCCGCTGGATGCTGACAGCAGCGCGCGGCGGCAATATTGCAGCCATGGCGCGTGTGGCACGGCTTTATCGTGACGGCATCGGCACAGACGGTAATTCGGTTGAGGCTGCGGCATGGTATATTCTGGCGCGGCGCTCAAAACTCAATGCCAAAGACCTCGATTCTTTCATGGACGGGCTGACAGATGAAGAAATTCAGCAGGCCATCGCCCGTGCAAACAATCTGCGCTGACCGGTAAAATTGCATTTTTATTAACATAGAGCGCTGTGCGCCCGATCAGGCGCACAGCGCTTTAACACTTTAAATGAGAGCATAATTTTCGCTTAAACTGATTCAAGTCTAAGAAATTATGCTCTAGTGCAGCCCGAAGTCCGGCAAAGCATCGTATCAGACTTGCTAAAATTGCAGATTTATGGTCTTGAAAACCCCGATTGATATGGCTTGAGAGCCCTCTGATACCGCCTGCGGCATTTTTTGCCAAACCGCCACCGGTTTTGCGCGAAGCGACGCAGAATTTCAAAGGGTAAATCAGAGAAAATTTCACACTAATTCCGGATTGAACGAATATGAAGATCAACGGTAACGAAATCCGTCCCGGCAATGTCATTGAGCACAATGGCGGCCTGTGGGCAGCAGTTAAATGCAACGCGGTTAAACCAGGTAAAGGCGGCGCCTATAATCAGGTTGAACTGAAAAACCTTATCGACGGCACCAAGCTGAATGAACGTTTCCGTTCTGCTGAAACTGTTGAACGCATCCGTCTTGAGCAGAAAGACTTCTCTTTCCTCTATGAACAGGGTGAAGCTCTGATTTTCATGGATACCGAAAGCTACGAACAGCTCGAACTGAACAAAGACTTTGTTGGTGAGCGCGCTGCATTCCTGCAGGACGGCATGATGGTCACCGTTGAAATGCACGAAGAACGCCCGATCGGCATTCGTCTGCCAGATCAGGTTACACTGGCAATCACCGAAGCTGATCCGGTTGTTAAAGGCCAGACAGCGGCTTCTTCCTACAAGCCTGCAATTCTGGAAAACGGCATCCGTATTCTCGTGCCGCCTTTCATTGAATCCGGCGAACGCGTTATCGTTGACACCAACGAACTGACCTACGTATCCCGCGCCTGATCCGGCTCAGAATACCACCTGTACTCTTCAGGATTTAAATATTGTTTCATCCGCAAGGCATGCTTTGCGGATGAAAAAGCTGTTAAGCACATTGACATTTGTGAATAGATCCAGAAAACGAAAGCACTTTTCGGAGAATGTGCGCGTGCTCATATTATTGGGCTGCGTCGATCTGATCCGGCCGTGCCGGACTATGCTCTAAACAGTCTCTCGCTTTTAGCTCAGATATTATTTATGCATGATCTTTATGCATATAAAAGATTATCCGGCGAACAGACGCTGCTCACATTTAACGTCTGTGCCAGCCGGTTTCCACACATGAAAACTGCCCCTCGTCTTTGGTGAGGCTTAGCGGTTTTCTCTTTGACACGAACGCATAAATTGTACCGGCCGGCGATGCAGACTTCAGCCAGCACCGGACTTATGCACTGACAGGACGAAAAATATGGCGCGCTCAGCAATTCTCAACGTTATGGTTCAGGCCGCAATCAAGGCCGGACGCTCACTGGCGCGTGATTTTGGTGAAGTACAGAATCTGCAGGTCTCGCTCAAAGGCCCGGGCGATTATGTAAGTCAGGCCGATAAAAAAGCCGAAGATATTATTTTCAGCGAACTGCGCCGTGCGCGTCCTGATTATAGCTTTCTGATGGAAGAACGCGGCGCGGTTGAAGGTGCTGACAGCCAGCACCGCTGGATCGTTGATCCTCTCGACGGCACCACCAACTTCCTGCACGGTATTCCGACCTTTGCCGTTTCCATCGCTCTTGAGCGTCAGGGACAGGTTGTTGCCGGTGTAATCTACAATCCGGCAACCGACGAACTTTACACCTCTGAGCGTGGTGGCGGTGCATTCCTCAACGACCGTCGCCTGCGCGTTGCAGCCCGCTCCAAGCTTTCCGATGCTGTGATTACCCATGGTATGCCGCATCTGGGTCGCGGCAAGCATGGTCACTACCTCATCGAACTGCGCAATGTTATGGGTGAAGCCGCCGGTATGCGTGCGTTTGGCGCCGCTTCTCTGGAGCTTGCTTATGTCGCTGCCGGTCGCGTTGACGGCTACTGGGATGAGCCGCTGTCCCCTTGGGATATGGCAGCCGGTATTCTGATGGTACGTGAAGCCGGTGGCTTTATCTCCGACAAAAACGGCCAGCAGGACATGTATGAGCAGAAAAACATCGTAGCCGGTAATGAGCTTATTCACGGCCAGCTGCTGCGGACAATCAAAAAGCCGGTCTGATAAAACGATCAGGCTGAAATCACCAATCCCCCGTTCATCTCTGATGTGCGGGGGATTTTTTTATGCCCTGCACCCGTTTTCACCGCTCTAGAGCGGTTTACGTCCAGATTGGATCATAGCGCTCGCTCTATCGCCTTATTTTTACGCATGTCGTTATCGGAAAACCGGTGTCCACTTTTCCGCGACATGCTATAGCTTGCCACAGTCGGAAATATGACAGGAATAAAAGTTTCAGTTTTGAAAATTTTGCAGTAGCGTCCTGTATCACAAAGCGGTTTCAGACAATGCAGAACAGCATCTGAAGCAAAACACATCAGGCTCAGGCGAGAGAATATTATGGCGCAGCGGGATATCAGCATGGGAACAGAATACGACCCGAACCGGCTTTCCAGCCCGCGGCAGGTCATGATGATTATGATTATATTCCTCGCTCTTGTCGCTTTTCTGGCTCTGGTACTGGTACGGCAGATCCAGACTTTCTTCGTCACCAATCCCGGCCTCAACGGCTTGATTCTCGGTGTATTGCTGGTTGGTATCATACTGGCTTTCATTCAGGTTCTGCGCCTTGTGCCGGAAATCCGCTGGGTCAATTCCTTCCGCAACGGTGATGACGGCGCGACGGATCCGGTGCTGCTGGCACCGATGCGGGCGATGATCGGCCGTCGCCAGTCTATGGCACTATCCGCCACATCGATGCGCTCGATCCTTGATTCCATTGCCACACGCCTTGATGAAAGCCGCGATATTTCCCGCTATCTGATCGGGTTGCTGGTATTTCTCGGCCTGCTCGGTACATTCTGGGGTTTGCTGGAAACTATCGGTTCCATCGGTCAGACCATTCAGTCCCTTGATCCGAAATCCAATGATACCGGCACGGTGCTGGATTCGCTCAAGAGCGGATTGCAGGCACCGCTCAGCGGCATGGGCACAGCTTTTTCGTCCTCCCTGTTCGGTCTGTCCGGCTCGCTGATTCTCGGCTTTCTCGATCTGCAATCCGGTCGCGCCCAGAACCGTTTCTATACGGAACTGGAAAACTGGCTGTCCTCGGTCACCGATCTGAATTCCGACCTGCGCGTTGATGCGGAAAACGACAATACAACACTGGAAGAAATCCGCCTGTTCTCCGACCGTCTGCAAACGATGCAGGACGGCAATGGCACCAGCCAGCGCACAACCGCTGCTCTGGCTAATCTGGCAGACGGTGTGCAGGCATTGGTGAAAACCATGCGCCATGACCAGCAGAGCATGAGTGACTGGGTTGAACGGCAGGCCGAAGAGCAGAAAGCTCTGCGTCAGGCTGTCGAAAAACTGAACACCATCCTCTCCGCTACCAAGCGCGAACAATAAGGCGGAACCGATGGCCTTATCCCGTAACCGTCGCAGTGAGCGCCATGTTGATTATTGGCCGGGCTTTGTGGACGCGCTGTCCACATTGCTGCTGGCGATCATGTTCCTGCTGTCCGTCTTTGTGCTGATGCAGTTTCTGCTCTCACAAGAGGTCAATAACAAGGATTCTGTGCTGAACCGGCTCAACAGTCAGATCAGCGAACTGACCGAGCTTTTGTCGCTGGAGCGCGGCAAGGGGCAGGATCTGGAAGATTCGCTGGCCGGTCTTCAGGCATCACTTACCGCTGCGGAAAATGAAAAATCCCGCCTGCAGAGCCTGCTCGCTTCCGGTGGCTCCGGTGCGGCTGCAGAGCAGCGTGCCGGTGAATTATCTGCAACGCTGGATGCTGAAAAACAGGTCAGCGCACGAGCCTTGTCGCAAGTTGAATTGCTTAATCAGCAGATTGCAGCCCTGCGCCGCCAGATCGGTGCGCTGGAAGACGCACTCAATGCATCCGAAGCCCGCGATCGTGAATCCAATACCAAGATCGCTGATCTCGGTAAAAGGTTGAATGTGGCGCTTGCCCAGCGGGTACAGGAATTGAACCGTTACCGTTCCGACTTCTTCGGACGCTTACGCGAGATTCTCTCCGATCGTGAAAATATCCGTATTGTCGGTGACCGCTTCGTCTTCCAGTCAGAAGTGCTGTTTCCGACCGGCTCAGCAGATATCAATCCGCAAGGCCTGATAGAAATGAAAAAGCTGGCCGATGCGGTGGTAGAGCTGAATAAGGAAATACCGGACGATATCAACTGGGTGCTGCGTGTGGACGGCCATACGGATAATGTGCCGCTATCCGGCACGGGCCGTTATCGCGACAATTGGGAACTATCCTCAGCCCGTGCAACGGCTGTGGTCAAATTCCTGATTGCCAATGGTGTACCGGCGA
>NZ_ANNO01000181.1:0-8689 GCF_000409565.1 Pseudochrobactrum sp. AO18b | reverse complement strand
AGGCCCGGGCGGGCCTTTTTTTATAAGAAACCAATATTTCCCGTTAGAGAAACATCAGCTGATCCTGATTATTAATGATGGAAAGACGAAATGCCGTATCCGTCATTTGCAACTGCGCTGCCGCCGGTTTCAACGGAGAGCAGGCCCAATCCAGTAAACAGGATTGCAGACAACATAAGGACGGTCAGGAGCGTGGCGCTCTTTGCGGACATGGAAACAAGTCTCCCGGAAGCGGACTAAATTCAGCATGAACCGGCACATTGCATAAAGATGCGCACGGACTCAGCATTGTTGAAAGGTGTTTCCAGATATAAGCAGCCGATCTTAACAGCAATAAAACATGCGCAAGATACACGCTAAAAACACATACAAAAATCAGTTTGATTTTCATTGTGGCAGATCAGCAACTGAAACGGCTCTGTGCAGTATAAAAACCCGATCTCACTCAATCAAATAGTAACCATAGATCTTTACGCATAAGCAAAATGCGCCATCCAAGCCCCAAATTTCCGACTGACCCACCGCAGTGAGTCTCCGTGACAAGCACAATGGCAGCGCCACAAATGGCCGCCGCATTTCCTTTACCTAGAATTTCTCCGTCTATTTTGCTGCTCTGTTTTTAACATCGAGGTTACAGCACTCTTTATCACTTGACCTGCCAGCCTTCTCTCTGCCATCCGTAGCCGATGCGCGCAAATTACAGAATGCAACGACTGCTTATTGACCTTCCCCTGCAACCGGATCACCTCATAGAGGCTCCGGCGGATATGGCACATTACCTGCTCAATGTTCTGCGTATGCGGGACGGCGACAAGATTTTGCTGTTCAACGGGCGGGATGGTGAATGGCTCGCACATATAGAGCAAACGGGCAAAAAACGCGTCTCTCTGCACCCTGCCGAGCAGACACGTCCGCAGCCGCTGGCATCTGATTTTCATTATTGTTTTGCCCCGCTGAAAACCGGCCGCATGGATTATATTATCCAGAAAGCTGTTGAAATGGGCGCTTCCGTCTTACAGCCGGTTATCACCCAGCATTGCCAGATGCCCAAGCTCAACAGCGAGCGGATGCAGGCCAATATGCGTGAAGCCGCAGAACAATGCGGAATTCTCATCCTGCCGGAATACAGGGAGCCGTTGCGCTTTGATAAATTCATGGAGCAATGGGATGAGGCACGCGCGCTGATATTCTGTGACGAGGCTGCCGAGGGCAACAATCCCCTGCCATTATTGACCGGCCTGAAAGGCAAGCCTGCCGGTGTTTTCATCGGCCCTGAAGGTGGCTTTTCAGAAGATGAACGTCAATATTTGCATAAGCAGGATTTTGTGACAGCGATTCCGCTTGGCCCCAGAATTTTACGCGCTGATACCGCTGCGGTAGCAGCCATGGCTGTGATTCAGGCAAGTATCGGCGATTGGCAATAATCCTGTTATTTTATGCAGCACTCACAGCATAATTCCGGCAATAGCGCATTTTTTTTCAGGGTTCTTCGCAACAGGACAAGGCTCAATTACGCGTCCTGTTATTATTCCAAATAATTATGCCCAATAATTCCACTTGCGTGTTGGATAAAAAAACGCCAATCACATATATGAATAGTGACAACTACAAAATAGGGTAATGCAAAGCATGGCTCGGGATACCACAGACGAAACAGCCATTTCCGGCATTGAGGAACTGGCTGAATATCTCGCAGAAGGCTGTAAGCCACAGGACAAATGGCGCATCGGCACTGAGCATGAGAAATTTCCCTATTATACCAAAGATAACAGCCCTGTTCCCTATGAAGGCACGCAAGGCATCCGCGCCATTCTGGAAGCGATGCAACAGCGTCTTGGCTGGGATCCGATTATCGACGAAGGCAAACTGATCGGTCTGGTCAGCCCGCAGGGTCAGGGTGCAATTTCTCTGGAACCCGGCGGCCAGTTCGAGCTCTCCGGTGCACCGCTGCAGACCATTCATCAGACCTATGCGGAAGCCAGTCAGCATCTGAAAGATGTGCAGACAATTGCGACACCGCTTGGCATCCGTTTCCTTGGTATGGGCGGCAGTCCGAAATGGACGCGTGCTGAAACGCCGGTTATGCCGAAATCCCGCTATGCCATTATGACAGCCTATATGCCTAAAGTCGGCAGTCAGGGGCTGGATATGATGTATCGCACCTCGACTATTCAGGTGAATCTCGACTTCGGTTCTGAAACGGATATGCGGCACAAGATGCAGGTCAGCATGAAGCTACAATCTGTCGCGACTGCGCTTTTTGCCTCCTCACCATTCACGGAAGGCAAAGCCAACGGCCTGCAATCATGGCGCTCAGACATCTGGCGCGACACGGATAACAGACGCGCAGGTGTCCTGCCATTCGTGTTCTCAGAGCGCTTCGGCTTTGCTGATTATGTAGACTGGGCGCTGGATGTGCCGATGTATTTCATCATGCGCGGCGGCCACTATATTGACTGCACGCATATTACATTCCGCCAGTTTCTGAACGGCGCAATGAAGGATCATCCAACTGCCGGACAGCCTAATTTGGGCGACTGGGCGAACCATATTTCCACACTGTTTCCGGAAGTCCGCCTTAAGCGTTTCCTCGAAATGCGTGGTGCTGACGGTGGCCCGCTGTCCCATATTGCAGCACTTTCCGCTTTCTGGGTTGGCCTGCTCTATGATCAGGATGCACTGAATGCGGCACTGGATCTGACAAAGGACTGGGATTTCGAGCAAGTGGTTGCAATGCGTAACACTGTGCCTGCAAGCGGCCTTGCCACGCCATTCGGCAAAGGCAAAGTCGCAGATATTGCCGCACAGGCAGTCGCAATCGCCTCTCAGGGTCTCAAAAACCGTAAAAATACGGATGAAAACGGCCGCGACGAGAGTATCTATGTTGAACCGCTGGAAGCTATTGCCAAATCAGGAAAACCATTGGCAGAGGTAATGCTGTCTCACTTTGACAGCGACTGGAACCAGTCTGTCGAGCCGGTTTTTAAAGCCTATTCCTACTAGAGCGCCGTGTGCCAGACCTGGCACACAAAGGTCGCTCTAACACTTTAAACCAATCCAGGTTTAAGGAATTATGCTCTAATCGCCTTCATGAATAAAGAGCGGCTGCCTGATTCAAAAATGCAGCCGCTCTTTTTATTTTTGCAAATTGCACCTGACATTGTGTCAACATACACAATGATTTCCTTAACAAAGCTGAACAGGTCTTAATAAAAGCAAACCACAATATATTAAATTTGACTTATCTTATATTTATCCAAGTAAAGATGTTGGAAAACTGCAATAAAACTATTTGCCTTCATTAAGATATTCCATATGATTACCGGAACTTAACCGGAGCATGGCATGCAGACACTACTTGACCTGGATCAGTTGCGTACATTCCTGCTGATTGCCGAAACCGGTAGTTTCACCAAAACGGCTGACAGTGTTTTCCGAACCCAGTCTGCGATTTCCATGCAGATACGCCGCCTTGAAGAGCGTATCGGCAAGCCGCTTTTTGCCCGCGAAGGGCGTCATCTCCTGCTGACACCGCATGGCGAAAAACTGCTGAATTATGCAAGGCGCCTTATTGAGCTGAACAATGAAACGGTTGCCTCATTCCGCACTGATAAAATGAAGGCCAATATACGTATCGGCCTGCCCGATATTTATCTGGAACATATGGTGCAGGATGCTTTGCAGCCGATATTCCGTGATTATCCGGCATTTGAAACCATTCTGCATTGTGAACCGACAGATGCGCTGATTGACCATATCCGCCGCGGGGCACTGGATCTTGCCCTCATCACCCATAATACGGGACAAAAACGCTCGGAAGTCCTCAATACCAGCCGTTTTGTCTGGGCAACCTCAGCAGAAAACTCTCCGCATGAAGAGCCTGTTATACCGCTGGCAATGAACAAGACAAATTGCAGCTGGCGCAAAGTGCTGACGGATACACTCAACACGATACAGCGCGAATATCGTATCGTTTTATCCACCTCCTCCGCCCGCTCCATCCTCATGGCGGTGCGTTCCGGCAGCGCAATCTCGATTCTGCCTGACAATATGGTGGGAAGCGGCATGCGCGTGCTCAATGAGGAAGACGGCTTCCCCAAACTGCCCTCCTGCGCTTTGTCACTCATTCGCGCACAGGGTATTCATGCACCCGCCATTGATCTGATCGCCGGTGCCATTAAAACCAGTTTCCGAAAACCGATCCGCTTTTCAGAATAATCAAATCCATTTCCGGCAAAACTGTCTTCAGAACGCATTTGGGACTGCTTGAATCAGATCGATGCTTTAACTCTTTATTGTAACGCGTATCTTATCCGAAAACCGTTTCACACTGGACAACAGCAAAGTCTCTTGACCGCCAAGCCCATAAAATGGCCAATAGAGTCATGAGTTTTTTTCCAGATTCGCCCGACCGTCAGACAGAAAACAACGCGACCAATGTTGCGGAATATTCTGTATCGGAAATATCCGGTGCGCTGAAACGTACTGTTGAGGATACGTTCAGCCATGTGCGGGTGCGCGGCGAAATCTCCGGTTATCGCGGTCCGCATTCTTCTGGCCACGCTTATTTCGCCCTCAAGGATGAACGTGCGCGGATTGAGGCTGTGATCTGGCGCGGTTCCATGAGCCGCATTAAATTCCGGCCGGAAGAAGGTATGGAAGTGATTGCCACCGGCAAACTCACGACCTATCCGGGTTCATCCAAATATCAGATCGTGATTGAGCAGATGGAGCCTGCCGGTGCCGGTGCACTGATGGCTTTGCTCGAAGAGCGTAAACAACGGCTGGCACGTGAAGGGCTGTTTGATGCAGACCGCAAGCAATTGCTGCCGTTCATGCCCCGCACAATCGGCGTTATCACCTCTCCGACCGGTGCGGTTATCCGTGATATTATTCACCGGATTACCGATCGTTTTCCTCTGCATGTACTGGTCTGGCCGGTTCGTGTGCAGGGCGAGACAACCGGAGAGGAAGTTTCCCGTGCCGTTGCCGGTTTCAACTCAGCCTATTTCGGCGAAGTGCTGCCCCGACCAGATGTGCTGATTGTTGCCCGTGGCGGCGGCAGTCTGGAAGATCTCTGGGGCTTCAATGATGAGAATGTAGTACGCGCAGTTGCGGCCTCCGATATTTCGGTTATCTCAGCTGTGGGGCACGAAACCGACTGGACACTGATTGATCTTGCGGCAGATATACGCGCCCCGACACCAACCGGCGCTGCAGAAATGGCTGTGCCGGTTCGCACAGATTTACAAGCGCAGCTTGCGTCTTACAGTGCGCGACTGGCATCAGCCATGACACGACTGATCGACAGGCGACGTGAATCCTATCGCGCTTTACAAAGGGCATTGCCATCGACCGATCAGTTACTTGCCTTGCCGAGACGCCGCTTTGATGAAGCCGGTTCCAGACTGGGCCGTGCGCTGCTGGTCAGCACAGAGCAAAAACGTGCGCGTTTTGACGGATTGAAGCGCCACCTCTCCCCGCGCCTGCTCAATCAGCAGATCAGAGAGCGCCGCTTGCAGTTGCAACAGCTCAATCAGCGCCTGCCGAGAGGCCTGTCTCTCAAAACGCAGAACAGCCGCAACTTGCTGCGACAGACATCATCAAGACTGACCGGCGAGCTGATCCTGCGCCGCTCCCGTCAATGGGTGCTTAATATTGCCAATCTGCAACGGCGCGGCGATCAGGCCATGCGTCATAGCCTGCAGAAATACCGTACCCGCAGTCTGGAGCTGTCCCGACTGATGGAAACCTTGTCCCATACAAGTGTCCTCAAGCGTGGCTTTGCTATTGTGCTGAACGATCAGGGGCTGCCGGTTAAAGCAGCAGCGGCAGTGCAAACAGGCGAAAATCTGACACTGCGCTTTCATGACGGTGATCGCTCCGTCATTGCGGATGGTTCAGCGCCAGCTCCGGCAGCTCAGACTCCAAAAATGCAATCTGCCGAACCGTCTGTCAAAGACAAGAAAACTAAAGCTCCGCGTGCCAAAGACAGCGGTCAGGGAACGCTTTTCTAAAATATATCCGGCAGTCTATTCAGATTTATTTTTACTATTTCGCCCGTCACTATCGGAAGAGACGCATTTCTATAGTTTTAATAGCATAAAAAATAACATATATCTGCGACTTCAATCAGCGGGGGAGAGAAAGATTGAAGTATACAGGCATTATTACAGTCTTTACATCGCTTTCCGTGCTTACGGCATGCACAACAAGTGCAACACAGACGGACAAGCCCTTAGCCAGCCAAAATCAGCCAGTATCTGCAAGCAATGATACATCAAAACCGGCCAAACTGGTTGAGACCTATACGGCACATATCAGTGATCGTGATAAGGTTGATGAAAAGGGCAAGCCCCTGAAAAATGCCCGCGATATTCTTCTTCAGGATCGTAAAAATTATTACGATTTCAATTTGCGCGATCAGGCTGACACGCCAAGCAAGGTCTTTGCCAAAAAAGAAAATCGCTGGTCTCAGGGCAAAGAATTTTCAGAAATGAAATGGGAGCCCTCGAATGCCTCTGATCCTCAGCGCGGCTACCAATGGAAAATGCGTCGCGGGGTTGAATATCTAATATTTGAGGGAAATCCGGACGTGAAAATTCAGGTCTATGACGATGGCAATATCCACGTCGATCCGAGCCGGAACTATTAAGCAAAATCATACCGGACAAAAGCGGAGCATCTCCGCTTTTGTCAAAATAAAGACAAAACTGCTCTGCCTACAGATGAGGCATCAGATCGTAATCTATTGATGTGAAAGCGGTAAATTTGGAATGGTACGGTCGAGTGGAGTTGAACCACTGACCTCAGGAGCCACAATCCTGCGCTCTAACCAACTGAGCTACGACCGCGTACCAATCCGGCAGTGAATCAATCAGGCTGCCGATAGGGGTCAGATACGTAAAATCATCGCATATTGCAAGCATATATCAAAAAAACTTTGTGAAAATATGATGCCTTACCGGATTATTGCTCAGGATTTCATTCTGCCTGCCTGAAAAACCGGAAAACCAATGCGATGCTTTTATGTTTTCATCATGATTATGCCATGTAAACCCTGTATTTACCACTGATTAACCATAATGCGCCCTGACAGATGGAACCGCAGCAGGAGATTTTTATCCGCAAGTTTCATCAGACAGCGCTTTGCCCCTTGGGGACATTAACTAATAGTTAAGAAAGTGTTTGTCAGAACCGCCCGCTTTGTGGTGATAATGCCTGTAAATTCTCTGTCGGAACCAAAATTTTCCGATAACAGACAACAGCTTAAGACAGATCAAATCAGTTATTGGTCGGGTACGGAACTAAATATATGCAACAGCATCTGGATTTCATGGAGCTGATCCCTCTTTCCGGCATCCGTGCGGCTCTCGCAAGGGGAGACGCCATGCTGGTGCTGTCGCACGACCTGCAAACTGTTCTCTGGGCAAATGACAGCGGCGCCCGCCTTCTTGGCGAAGATGCGGCAGCCGCACTTATCGGACAGGATGCAGATTTCAGCCCGCAGACACAGCGCCAGATTATGGCTCTCGATCTTGGCACAGAGGGTGCGAAAACAATTATGCTGCGTCTGGGCGGCGGTTTGCACTCAGCCTTGCAGCAATGCACTGTAACACCGCTGGCGCTGGCACATGCGAATGAACCGGTCATTCTCATGACTACAGCGGCAACAGATACAGCAAACAACCTTATTCCGCCTCTGCCGCATCATCACCTGATGCAAGTGCAGGCAGACGGAACCATTCTGAACAGCGATGCGCAATTTGATGCCCTGAACATCAACAGCAACACTTTGGCTGATCTGATCGTTGAAGCGCAGGATGAAGCTGATGGTATTGTGCGCCGTCGTGTACGCGCCGGCCAAAGCACCCTGCCCGCAATGATGATCCGCCTTGACGGTCAGAATGAACAGGCACCTTATCTCTTTCTCGTTGAGAAAGTGCAGGATAGTGCAGTTTCAACTGCGCCTGCACAGGATGTCGCTGACATAACCGAAATCACGCAAGACGATCCGGAGATTACTGCTCCTGCGGCTGAAGAAAGTGCTCCTGCACGGTTTATCTGGAAAGTAGATGCTGACAGCCGCTTTACGGAAATCTCACCGGAATTTGCAGCAATTGTCGGTGACAATGCCGCTGATATTATCGGCCGTAAATTCTCCGATGTGGCTAAAGTTTTCGGCTTTGATAATGACGGTGTTATTGCTGCCCTGTTGAAGCAGCAGGAAACATGGTCTGGCAAAAGAATTTTCTGGCCTGTGCAGGGTACAGATCAGCGCGTTCCTGTTGATCTCGCTGCGCTGCCTGCCTTTGCGCGCGATAAGGCTTTTTCCGGCTTCAGCGGTTTTGGCGTTCTCTATCCGTCTTTAACGGAGCAGGATCCTGAAGCCATTGGTATGGCGCTGATATCAGGGCCTGTCGTACCGGATGCACCTGCGCCCCAGACCGAAGATGCGAAAAGCGCACCTCTTTCCAGCGAGAAAATCATTCTGATGGAAGCACTGCGCGCCTCACAGAAGCGTCAGCAGGATACTGAGCCAGCCAGCGAGAATCTTCCCGCAGATAAGGCCAATATTATTGCGGAAATCCGCCCTGCCCGTCCGGAAAACGGCCTATCGCCAACCGAGCGCAGTGCATTTCGCGAGATAGCCGACCGTCTGCGCCGTGAGGTTCTCCAGAAAACACCA
>NZ_ANNO01000180.1:0-3886 GCF_000409565.1 Pseudochrobactrum sp. AO18b | reverse complement strand
ACATACCCCCGTACTTCCGCAGGCGGAGCCGGTTATTACGGCTCCGCAGCTGCCTGTTGAAGCATCAGATATCCCTTATCCGCATGACACACAGCCTGCGAACCACAACCAGCATCACGAACAAGCCGGACAAAAACCGGCACAGGCTGATACGGTATCGCAGGAAGATGAAGACCTGCATGTGCTGAGCGGATTGCCGGTTCCGGTATTGATCCACAGTGCAGACCGGCTGCATTTTGCCAATCAGGCATTTTTCGACATGACCGGCTATAATTCGCTGGATGATCTGCGCCATGCCGGTGGTATTGACGCGCTGTTTGCCCAGTCAGACGACAGCAATCTCAGCGGCATGATTCTGTGCCTCGCCGATGGCGGACATAAGATTGTTGAGGCCCATCTTCAGTCCGTTCCGTGGCAGGGTGCACGCGCTTTGATGTTGAGCCTGTTGCCGGAACTGGTACTGAAAGCGGATAATGATGACGATATCAGCAAGCAGTCAAGCCGGTTAAAACTGGTCGATAGCATTACAGCAGAGACTGCGCCGCAGGACAATGCCGTTCATCAGCTGCAATCAGAACTGGCATTTCAGTCTGCCGAGCCAGAAGAACCAAAAACTGAAGATACCGGAACGGCAAACCCTGTAACGGACAATCGTGCGCAACCTGATTTTCATGCATTGCAAACCCAGATTGATGAACTGACATCCATTCTGGATACGGCAACAGACGGCGTGGTCATTATCGGGCAGGACGGCAAAATCCGTTCGCTCAACCAATCTGCGGCGGCGCTATTCGGCTATGATATCAATGAATTATCAGGCAAATCCTTCGCCGTTCTTTTTGCCATTGAAAGCCAGCGTGCAGCGATTGACTATATTCACGGTCTGTCCGGCGACGGCGTTGCCAGCCTGCTCAATGACGGGCGGGAAGTGATCGGCCGTGAAGCGCAGGGACGTTTCATTCCGCTGTTTATGACTATCGGCAAACTGCCGGCCTCCAAAGGCTATTGCGCGGTGATGCGCGATATTACGCAGTGGAAACGTGCGGAAGAAGAGCTGACCTCAGCGCGTCAGGAAGCCGAGCGTGCATCAACCCATAAAACCGAATTTCTGGCGCGGATCAGCCATGAAATCCGCACACCGCTGAATGCGATTATCGGCTTCTCCGAACTGATGGCTGAAGAAAAATTCGGCCCGATCGGCAATGACCGCTATCGTGAATATCTGCGTGACATTCATCGTTCAGGCAATCATGTGCTGGCGCTCGTCAATGATCTTCTGGATATTTCCAAGATTGAAGCCGGTGCGCTTGATCTGGAATTTGAAGCCGTGGCGCTGAATGATGCGCTGGCAGAGGCTGTGGCGCTGATGCAGCCGCAGGCCAATCGGGAGCGTGTGATTATCCGCTCCAGTTTCTCAGCCTTTTTGCCGGATATTGTGGCAGATGCCCGTTCGATCCGTCAGGTAGCGCTCAATCTTCTGTCCAATGCAATCCGCTTTACCGGTCAGGGTGGTCAGGTGATTGTTTCAACCAGCTATGAGCCGGAAGGCCATGTGGTGATGCGCGTGCGCGATACCGGTATCGGCATGAACCAGAGCGAGCTGGAACAAGCGCTTAAACCTTTCCGGCAGGTCAGCAATCATAATAGCCAGACGCAAACCCTCAAAAATCCCGACACCAAAGACTGGCGTCAGCAAGGCACCGGACTTGGCCTGCCTCTGACGAAAGCAATGGTGGAGGCAAACCGCGCACAGTTCTCCATTGAATCTGCACCGGAACAGGGCACGACTGTGGAAATTACTTTCCCACCGACCCGCGTTCTCGCAGAATGAGATCTAGAGCGGTTCTGGTTCATATTGAATCGGAACCGCTCTATCTCTTTGTGTTACGCATTATCCACGCAAAACCGCTTCACACTTTTGCTGGAAATGCTGTAAATCATTTCAGCCTGATGTAATTTGTTACGTGATCGGAACACAATGAAGCTGATACGCCCCGTTCTGGCTGTTATCGTTATTTTAGCAGTGCTGTTTGTCGGGGCACTGGCTGCACTGCCTTATATTGTCTCAACCGATTCCATACGGCTGCATCTGGCTCAGAATATCAGCGCATGGACGGGCTACAGCGTCGAAATTCGCCAGCCGCCGCGTATGAGTTTCTTTCCGGTCTTTCGTGCTTCGCTCAGCGATGTCACCGTCAGCAAAATGGGCGACGCCAATACGCCGTTTATGGCTGCGGAACGCATTGAAGTGGAAATGTCGCCGCTTGATGCCCTGTTCGGCCGTGTTGCCTTTACGGAAACCCGCCTCATCAATGCGCATTTCGCTCTGAGTGAGCCGGTGGAAGACCTGCCGCAATTTGTGAATACGCTGGCCTCATCTTCCGGCCGTCTTGGCCTTGCCATCCGGCAGGCGCGCAATGTGACAGCCCGTAAAACGGACAGCGATCAGCAAAGCGACAAGCAGTTGCAAACCATGCCTTTCGGCAGGCTGGTTCTGGAAAACAGCAGTATCGGCTTCACAACCCGTAATACAGAACGTCAGGAACAGATCAGCAAGATCAATGCAAGCATCGACTGGCCGCAGACAACCAGCGCGGCAACAGTCAAAGGCAAGGCTGTCTGGCATGATGAAACCGTGGACTATAATCTGAATGTTGCGCAGCCGCTTTTGTTGCTGGCGCGCGGCATGAGCCAGATGAGCGCACAGATAACCAGCAAACCGCTGACCATCAGCTTTGACGGACGCAGCAATATTTCTGAAAACATCTTCACGGAAGGTGCGTTCAGCCTGTCCAGCCCGTCGCTCAGCGAAAGCCTGCACTGGGTGGGTCTGTCATCCGATGCCAGCTATTCTCTACGTGCTACGGCAGATGATGCTTTCAGCATTGAAACCAATGTCAGTGCCACGCCGCTGCGCATTAAATTGTCTGATATTGTGCTCAACCTCAACAATATGCCGGCCAAAGGTGCTGCGGAAATCGGCTTCGGCAAACAGCGGCCGGTGGTGACCGGCACACTGGCTTTCCAGACTCTAAATGCCGTTTCTTTCTTTCACACCGTGACCACACTGGTTACAAAAGTCAGTGAGGATGAAGAGGCGAAGAATTACGGCGGCTATCGTTATGCCCCGCCACGCATGATTGACACACGGCTGCTGAACAGCGCCGATCTGGATATTCGCCTCTCAGCACAGAATGCCAGTATCGGCGCTGCGCAGATGACCGGCCTTGCTGCTGCACTGCAAATTCGCGATGGTCAGGCAATCTTCGATATTGGCGATGCCAAAGCCTTTAAAGGCTCCATCCAGACCAGTATCAAACTGTCCCAGACCGAAGACGGGCAGGACAATATCGGTGTTCGCCTCAACGCGGCCAATATTGACAGTGCTGCATTTCTGACGGCTCTCGGTTTGAGCGATCCGATTTTGAGCGGTCAGGGCAATCTCTCTGTGACAGCCGAAACCTCACCGCAAAGCCTGCAAAGCATGCTGCGTAATGCACGCGGACAAATCAGCTTCACGCTGAATAATGGCCGGATGCTGGGCTTTGACCTCAATGACTTTATTGCCAAAATGAAAAGTGAGGGCTTCTTTGCCCTGCAACGCCGTGACAAAGTCAGCCTTGATTTCAAGCGCCTCGATGTCAAAGCCTCGCTTGGCGATGGGGTAGCCACACTGGAAACCACCAAAGCGGAGACCATGCAAGGCGCTTTATCGCTGACCGGCATTATCCCGCTGACCGACCGCAGTCTGGCACTGTCCGGCACACTGACGCTGCCGCAACCGGCAAAAGAAGCCGCGGATACACCGGCAGATAGTGGTGAAGCAACGCCGCCTGCTCCTGTTGCTACACCGGAAACCACAGAACTGACGGTAACAGAGCCGCTC
>NZ_ANNO01000179.1:0-11197 GCF_000409565.1 Pseudochrobactrum sp. AO18b | reverse complement strand
GCCCCGGGCTTTTAAGTTCGCATTCTAGGAAAAGATCAGCCGAGGCGGAAGGCTGCCTGTTCATCACGCTGGCGCTGTACCACGCGGCGCTTATTGACGACCGAAGCGATAATCACGCCGGTAGCCACCAGACCGATCAGCAATGTACAGACCGCATTGATCTCCGGTGTTACGCCGAGACGCACCTGACTGTAGATTTTCATCGGCAGTGTTGTAGCGCCCGGCCCTGAAGTGAAGCTCGCAATCACCAGATCATCCAGTGAAAGAGTGAAAGCCAGCATCCAGCCGGAAACCACCGCAGGCAGAATAATCGGCAGGGTGATTTTCATAAAAGTTGTCACCGGCGGCGCACCGAGATCCATCGCCGCTTCTTCCAGCGAGCGATCGAAACTCACCAGACGCGACTGCACAACCACCGCCACAAAACACATGGCAAAGGTGATATGCGCCAATGTCACTGTCCAGAAGCCGCGGTCAAAACCCACAGCCACAAACAGCAACAGCAAGGACAGGCCGGTAATCACTTCCGGCATTACCAGCGGTGCATAAATCATGCCGGAGAACAGGGTACGGCCGCGAAAGCGCGTATAGCGTGTCAAAGCCAGCGCGCCCAGAGTACCGAGGATAGTGGCAATCGTGGCTGACAATACACCAACGCGTAACGTCACCCACGCGGCATCTTTAAGCCCCTGATTGTTGAAAAGCTCCACATACCATTTAACCGAGAAACCCGACCAGACAGTCACCAGACGCGATTCATTGAAGGAGTAAATCACCAGCAGCACAATCGGCAGATAGAGAAAGGCAAAGCCCAGCACCACCGAGACAATGTTAAAACGTGACCAGGATGTTGTGTTCATTATTTGCCACTCCCCTCGGCACGGGTCTGCATTTTCTGGAACAGCACAATCGGAATAACCAGAATAACCAGCAATACCACTGCCACGGCAGCCGAAACCGGCCAGTCACGGTTGGAGAAAAACTCGCTCCACAGGGTCTTACCAATCATCAATGTGCTGGAACCACCAAGCAGATCAGGGATCACGAACTCACCGATTGCCGGAATGAAAACCAGCATCGATCCGGCAATCACACCCGGCAAAGCCAGCGGGAATGTAATTTTCCAGAAGGCTTTCAGCGGTGTGCAGCCAAGATCCTGTGCCGCTTCAATCAGCGAATAGTCCATCTTTTCCAATGCGGAATAGATCGGCAGCACCATGAAAGGCAGATAGGAATAGACGATACCGATATAAATCGCGGTATCCGTATTCAGGATCGTCAGCGGCGTATCGATAATATTCAGCGACATCAGAAACTGGTTGAGCAAGCCTTCCGGTTTCAGGATCGCAATCCATGCATAAACGCGGATCAGGAAGGATGTCCAGAATGGCAGGATCACCAGCATCAGCAAGGTCGGACGGAGTGTCAGCGGCGCGCGCGCCATGCCATAGGCCAGCGGAAAACCGATCAGCAGCGCCAGAAAAGTCGAAACGGCAGCAATTTTTACGCTCGACAAATAGGCCTTGTAATAGAGCGAATCCTGCGTCAGCCAGATATAATTCTCGAAAGAAAATTGCTGGATTTTCTGCCAGATGACACTTAAGCCGTCACTCCAGAAAAAGCGCGGATCATAGGCCGGTATCGCCATCGCCACCTGCGACAGCGAAATTTTAAAGACAATGAAGAACGGGATCAGGAAAAACAGACCGAGCCAGATATAAGGCACGGCGATCACCGCTCTGGAAGCAATAGCTGCAATTATTTTTTGCATGGACTACCCCTCAATTCTTTAGAGCATAATTCCTTAAACTTGAAACAGTTTTAGATGAAATTATGCTCTAGTTTTAAAGTGTTAGAGCGACCTTTGTGCGCCTATCGGGCGCACGGCGCTCTAATGACGCGCATATTATCCGAAAACCGATCACATTTTTCGGAATGCGCTTTTGGTGATCAGGCAACCAGAACCATACCGGCATCATCTTCAAACGACACCCAGACCTGTTCATCATAACCCAGCGGATCTTCAGTGCGGCGCACGGAGTTCATGCTTGAGGCCTTGATGGTGCGGCCATTCGGCAAGCGCACATGGAACACGTTCATATCGCCGAAATAGGCGATATCCCAGAGTTCACCCTGCAAGGCATTGATCGACACATCTTCCGGCTTCTCGCGACTGATAGTGATTTTCTCAGGGCGGATCGCATACCAGACCTTCTGACCGGCATGCAGATCTTTACCGGTTTTGGTGCGGATGGCGACATTGTTTGCCGGACTGTCAATATCCGCTTCACCATTGGCAAAATGGCTGACCTCGCCCTCAATAATATTAATATTGCCGATAAAGTCGGCCACAAATTTGCTGCTCGGTGCCTCATAGACTTCGGCCGGTGTCGCCACCTGCATGATCTGGCCTTTATCAAGCACAGCTATACGGTCAGCCATGGTCATCGCTTCTTCCTGATCGTGGGTGACGATCAAAAAAGTCAAACCGAGATTCATCTGCAAATCCATCAGCTCGAACTGGGTTTCTTCGCGCAGTTTCTTATCCAGCGCGCCCAGCGGCTCATCCAGCAACAGTACTTTCGGACGTTTGGCTACAGCGCGCGCCAAAGCTACACGCTGGCGCTGACCACCGGAAAGCTGATGCGGCTTGCGCTTGGCATATTTCTCCAGCTTCACCAGTTTCAGCATATCGTTCACACGATCTGCCATTTCCGATTTGGCCATACCGTCCTGTTTCAGACCGAAACCAATATTCTGCTCAACAGTCATATGCGGGAACAAAGCATAGGACTGGAACATCATATTCACAGGACGTTTATAGGGAGGAATACCGCGCATATCCTGCCCGTCCAGCATGATACGACCGGAAGTCGGCTCTTCAAAACCCGCCAGCATACGCATCAAAGTGGATTTACCGCTGCCCGATGCGCCCAGCAGCGCAAAAAACTCGCGGTTAAAAATATTCAGCGACAGATCATCAATCACCGTCACATCGTCGAATTTTTTGACGATGTTTTCGAATGAAATATAGGGCTTGGCTGCCGGATCGTTCCAAGGTGAGAACTTGCGGCGGAAACTACCAAAAGATTTCATGCTGTTCCCCTCATATTGCGGGTCTTGTAAGCCTTAAACATATTTGAAATGTCGCGGATAAAATTCCGGAAACCTGTGCATCCGGTTTGTGGTGCTTGTTGCAGGCCGTAAAACAAACGGGGCATTTGCCCCGTTTGTTCCCTGATCTGCTTAGTGCCCTGTCACAATCTTGGTCCAGGTGCGGGTTGCCATCTGGTTGATTTTCGGCGGGTAAGGCATCGGAACGAAGAGCTGTTTCATCACTTCTTCACTCGGATAAACCGCCGGATCATTCAGCAGTTCCTTGTCGATGAATTCCTGCGATGCCTTGTTGCCATTGGCGTAAAACACATAGTCCGAAGCCTTAGCGATCACTTCAGGACGCATGATATAATTGATAAATTCATGCGCTTCTTCAACATGTTTGGCATCTGCCGGAATGGCCATCTGGTCAAACCACATCAGAGCGCCCTCTTTCGGAATGGAATAGCCAATTTCCACGCCGTTTTTGGCTTCTTCCGCACGGTCACGTGCCTGAAAAATATCACCCGAATAGCCGACAGCCATGCAGATATCGCCATTGGCCAGCGCATTAATATATTCAGACGAATGGAATTTACGGATATTCGGACGGATGCTTAAGTAAAGTTCTTCCGCCTTGGCGAAGCTTTCAGCGGTTGGGTTATTGGTGTCAAAGCCCAGATAATGCAGCGCCGGACGCAGCATTTCACTGCCTGAATCCAGTAGGTAAATACCGCAATCTTTCAGCTTTGCCGAATTTTCAGGCTTGAACAGCACATCCCAGCTATCGATTTCGTCAACACCAAGCGCTTCCTTGATCTTGGCTTTGTTGTAACCGATCCCTGTGGTGCCCCACATATAATTGACCGAATATTCATTGCCCGGATCATAAGCGACGGTGCGCTTGGTGATCTCGTCCCACATATTTTTCAGGTTCGGCAGTTTGTCTTTATCCAGTTTCTGGAAAACACCTGCCGGAATCTGACGGCCCATAAATTCAGCGGAAGGCACAACAATGTCATAACCGCTGCCACCGGCCAGCAATTTTGTCTCAAGGATTTCGTTGGAATCATACACGTCGTAAACGACTTTAATGCCGGTTTCCTTGGTGAAATCTTTCAGGATGGAATCATCAATATAATCAGACCAGTTATAGATGTTCAGCACGCGCTCCTGCGCAGCAGCCGGCAGAACAGGCAGCAGTGCAGCAAGTGCCACACAGCTGGCAGAAACATATGAAAGCAAATGGGCTTTGATCTTCATCAGTCACTCCGTCCAGAAAGCTTTATGGGGCAAAAGCCTTGCAAGCCAAATCATCCCTCACACATTGCCCTTCAATGTGCATTCTCCGTTACCTTTTGAGATTAATTTGCTTTCGTCAACGGAAAGATGACGCTTAAACCGCATAGCGCCGATTATTTGAATTTAATGAACACAATTTTAAACTTTGTGTGTCCTTCAGGGCGCACAAAAGGATATTTTATCCGGTCAGAACGGGTGCCGAAGAACGGGGATATAAGCCTTATCTTTCAAAGATATGCCACACAGAAACCATGACAGGCAAAATGCCCGAATCTTACCCGCCTTTAACGCCCCTTACTGAAAGTCATAGGCAGAGAAACCCGACACCATTTCATCCAGCGCCAGCGGGCGGGTCAGTGGTGGTTCGGCACGGGCAAGGCAAGCCTGTCTCTCACATAAACGACAGGCCGTACCAACCGGACTGACCGCTGAGCCGGAAGACATGCCCGCCAGATAAGCAGCATAGACCGTATCCTGCGCCGCAGATGCATCACAAGCCAGCATGAGCGCTGTCCGGCGCGGCTGCTCACCAAATCCGGTTTGCGGCCCTTCAACCGTGCGACTGATGGTCAGATATTGCGTTTTATCCGGCAGTTCCACCTGCTCCGCCAGATATTGCTGCGGATGGGAAAAAGCATTGTAAACTTGCAACTTCGGACAGGCACCGCCAAAACGCGCCTGCGGAAAACCCTGCGCTCCGAAATGCCGCAAGCGATTTCCGGCCTGATCGATCTCCTGCAAGAGGAAAGCGATACCGGAAGCGCCTTGCTTTTGCAGACTGGTCAGACGGCATGCGACCTGCTCAAAAGACACGTTGAAACGCGCGCGCAAGACATCAATATCATATTTTGCGCGCTGTGCCGCCTCGCGAAACGGCGTATAGGGCATCATCAATGCATGAGCGGCATAACGCAAAAGCTCAAAACGCGCGATGCGCTTGGCCTCCGCTGAACTCAGCTTCAGATCTTCCAGCTCGGCTCCGATCACCACCTGCATACGGATAGAAGCAGCTTCCATGGCAATCTCGCGTGTCTGGTCAAAGATCGACAAACGCTCGGAAATAAACAACCGCAAAGAGTGGCGGTCATAACGCCGACGCCAGTTCGGCATAGTCGCGGCTGGCAATGTACGCACGGTAATCGACTGCTCACGTTTCAGCCATTGTTTCAGCGCAACAGCCAGCCCGTCTTCCGATTTCAGCAGGCGGTTAAAACTGTCGGCCTCCGCTTCAATCCGCTCGAAATAATGCGGCTTGCGCGCCAGCACTTCACGCACTTCATCTAATGGCAGGCGTGTCGGCGCAAGGCTCAGTGCTTTGCCCTCGCGCACCATCATATCAGACAGGTCGGTGAGACGCTTTTGCTGTTCACGATAGGCACGGAATAATTTCAGTACGCCCGCAGCTGCGTTTGGCGCGGCCTCGCAAATATCAATCAGCTCCTGATCGCCCGGCAGTTCACCGGCCAAAAGCGGCTCGGAAAACACTTCCTTCAGACCGGCCAGCACCGAGCCGGTTTCTTCCTGCAACTGATCCAGATCCACTTTATAGACCGAGGCCAGTTTCAGCAGCAACTGCACCGTTAACGGCCGCTGATTACGCTCAATCAGATTGAGATAGGATGGCGAGATACCCAAATCCTCGGCCATCGCAACCTGTGTCAGCGCCCGCTCATTGCGGATACGCCGAATACGCGCACCGGCAAATATTTTACGTTCTGCCACAGGTCTGCCCCTCCAAGAAACAACCGGATTTATCCGATCTGTAAAGAATGTGACTAATTCTTACGATTTGTCAAATTTACAAAACTTACAAATTTACAAACCCATATTGTCAAAACACATACAGCATAACCCGAATAAAATGCTGTTATTGCGTATTTTTCTCGCCAATATATGCAGCATCTGTAAATCTGGTCACAGACAAAACAAGCATTCAACTCAAAATCTGATGACACAGTTTTACAGGATATCTGATCATGACTGATTTTTACAATCTGGTTCCATCCGCACCAAAAGGCCGTTTTGACGGCTTGCAGCGCTCGCATACTGCTGAAGATGTAAAGCGCCTGCGCGGTTCGGTTGAAATCCGCTACAGTCTGGCCGAAATGGGCGCCAACCGTCTGTGGAAACTCATTCATGAGGAAAACTTCGTTAATGCACTGGGTGCCCTCTCTGGCAATCAGGCGATGCAGATGGTTCGTGCAGGCTTGCAGGCCATTTATCTCTCCGGCTGGCAGGTTGCAGCCGACGCGAACACCGCCTCCGCAATGTATCCGGATCAGTCACTCTATCCGGCCAATGCGGCACCGGAACTGGCAAAGCGCATCAACCGCACTTTGCAGCGCGCCGACCAGATTGAAACCGCAGAAGGTAAAGGCCTGTCCGTAGACACATGGTTTGCGCCAATTGTTGCCGATGCTGAAGCAGGTTTCGGCGGCCCGCTGAACGCTTTCGAAATCATGAAGGCTTTCATTGAGGCTGGTGCTGCCGGTGTTCACTTTGAAGATCAGCTGGCATCGGAAAAGAAATGCGGCCATCTCGGCGGCAAGGTTCTGATCCCGACTGCAGCGCATATCCGCAATCTGAATGCCGCGCGTCTTGCCGCTGATATTATGGGCACGCCGACACTGGTTATCGCCCGTACCGATGCGGAGGCCGCCAAGCTGCTGACCTCGGATATTGATGAGCGAGATCAGCCATTTGTTGATTATGAAAAAGGTCGCACCGTTGAAGGTTTCTACCATGTGAAGAACGGTCTTGAGCCATGTATTGCCCGCGCTGTCGCCTATGCTCCGCATTGCGATCTGATCTGGTGCGAAACTTCGAAACCCGATCTGGAACAGGCGCGTAAATTTGCCGAAGGCGTGCATAAAGCACATCCGGGTAAGCTGCTGGCCTATAACTGCTCACCGTCGTTCAACTGGAAGAAAAACCTTGATGATGCAACCATTGCCAAATTCCAGCGTGAGCTGGGTGCGATGGGCTACAAGTTCCAGTTCATCACACTAGCCGGTTTCCACCAGCTCAATTTCGGCATGTTCGAACTGGCACGCGGCTACAAAGATCGTCAGATGGCGGCCTATTCGGAATTGCAGGAAGCAGAATTTGCGGCAGAAGCCAATGGTTACACTGCAACCAAGCACCAGCGCGAAGTCGGCACCGGCTATTTCGATGCCGTTTCCATGGCGATCACCGGCGGCCAGTCTTCAACAACGGCCATGAGTGAATCGACCGAACATGACCAGTTCCGCCCTGCTGCCGAATAAGCAGAAGACGGATCAGCAGAGCCGGACTCCAGTCAACTCTGCATGACAGCCATCCGTAGCCGGTTTCTCTCCTTCGCCCAGTAATGGGCACCTTGCCGGCTACGGATATTCACCTCAAACGCAACTTCAGCTCACGACCTGACTATAACCCAAGGATAAAGACCATGATGACCAAACCACAGGTTAAAGAACGGGCCGAAGAACAAGCTTCGGCTATGACAGAAGACCAGAAGGCTGCAATCCGCATGCTGGCCAACGATCTTCACCGCCTCAACCACGCTGTTATGAAAGCCGTTGATGCAGGCGTATCCGTTGAGTTGGTGCGCTCCGCCCGCCATCATGGTGGCGAAGGCCAGTGGGGTGATCTGCTGACGCCGGTTGTTGTGACCCGCAGTTAAGCTTTGCAGTTTTCCTAAGCATCCTCCTATTGCCCTGCCGTTTTAAGGCGGCAGGGCAGCATCCAGATTTCTCAGGTTCGGCTCCATCCCCCCCAACCACCCTTCCCGCATTTCCTCAGGGTCGTTATTTCTGGTGGAACCGCACAATCGCAGGCTGCTCTGATATCATGACTGATTACCTTGCATTATCCTCAAATTCTTCAAGGTATTTCCGGGCAGCCTGCGTATTTCAAAAACCATCATTTTCAACAGCTCACGCCAAAAAATATTTTTGACAACAGGACTTACGCTTACGCACACAAATGCTACTCTGTTTGTTAAAGGTCACATGAGAAGCTATAGTGACCTTAACGTAAACAGCTATCCGGTGATTAATGCCTGTCACACCTACTGAGAAGAAAAAACCGCGCAAAACTGTACGTCGCGGTACACCAGCCTATGTCAAGTCGCTGCGCGGCGTCAAAAACTGGAAAGAAGCTTCTGAATGGCTGGCATGGCGCGACATTGAAGATATTGAGTGCATCACGCCCGATCAGGCGGGTGTCGCCCGCGGCAAGATGATGCCGTCCAAGAAATTCATCTCCAATTCCACACTGGCTCTGCCATCCGCCGTTTTCATGGTCACCATTTCCGGCGACTATCCGGATGACGGCCACGGCTTCGTCTATCCGGAAGATGACGGCGATTTGCGCCTTGTCGCCGATCTCTCAACCCTCACCGTTGTACCGTGGGAATCTGACCCGACAGCACAAGTTCTGTGCGACCTCGTTTATCAGGATGGCCGCGTGGCGGAATTCACCCCGCGCAACGTGCTGAAACGTGTGGTCGATGAATATGCCAAACTCGGTCTCAAGCCGGTTGTAGCGCCGGAAATCGAATTCTATCTGGTGCGCAAAAATCCCGATCCGGATTATCCGCTCACTCCGCCTGTCGGTCGTTCAGGTCGCGCTATTGGCGGCGGTCAGGGCTATTCTATTGCTGGCGTCAATGAATTCGACGAACTGATCGATGATATTTATCATTTCTCCGAAGCGCAGGGGCTGGAGATTGATACGCTGATCCACGAAGAAGGTGCCGGTCAGCTGGAAATCAACCTGCGCCACGGCGATCCGATTGAACTGGCCGATCAGGCATTCATGTTCAAGCGCACCATCCGCGAAGCTGCACTCAAACATGATATGTATGCAACTTTCATGGCCAAACCTATTCAGGGTCAGCCGGGATCGGCCATGCATATTCACCAGTCTATTGTTGATAAAAAGACCGGCAAGAATATCTTCAGCAATGAAGACGGCACCGAGAGCGAAGCGTTTTATCACTTCATCGGCGGCATGCAGAAACATGTGCCGAATGCTTTGGTGATGTTTGCGCCTTATGTGAATTCCTATCGCCGCCTTACACCGGATGCCTCTGCGCCGGTCAATGTCAGATGGGGCTATGATAACCGCACCACCGCCTTGCGCGTACCACGGTCTGATCCGCAAGCACGACGTGTGGAAAACCGCATTCCGTCTTCCGATGCCAATCCTTATCTGGCACTGGCAGCTTCACTTGCCTGCGGCCTGATCGGCCTGAAAAACAAGATCATGCCGGATGCGCCGGTTGCCACATCTGTCAACCGCAATGAGGTGGAACTACCGCGCGGCCTGATCGAGGCAGTCAACTTGTTTGAAGAAGATGCGGAACTGAAAGCTCTGCTCGGTGAAAGTTTTGCCACCACCTATGCCGCGATTAAACGCGCAGAGTTTGAGACTTTCATGGAAGTGATCAGCCCGTGGGAGCGGGAATATCTGCTGCTCAACGTATAATATTCCTTCCGGCACGTTGTTTTTAATCAATGTGCCGGAACAATTTCTGCCGAAATATACGTCTTACATTCTTTTGCTCTCCGACATACAGGCACCCAATGCAGCAGCCACAGCATTATCAGAGCCCGATTTCTCCAGGACTGTCATGGTATGAGGCAAGTATCAGTGAGCGGCCGCGCTATCCCGAATTTGACGGATCAGTCCAGACAGATGTCGTTATTATCGGCGGTGGCTATACCGGCCTGTCTGCCGCCTATCATCTGGCGGTTCAGGGTATTAAAGTCGTGTTGCTTGATGAAGCGCGTTTCGGTGACGGCGCATCAGGCCGCAATGGCGGACAGCTGAATACCGGCCAGCGTTGCGGGGCGGAAGATCTGGAAAAGCAATATGGTTTCGACCATGCTAAAGCGCTTTTTGATCTGGCGGAAGAAGCCAAACATCATCTTTTAAGCTTTGCTGTGCAGCATAATATCGACATGGAATATGTGCAGGGGCACATGTCTGTGACGCATAAACAACGCTATGACAAACAATATAAAGCCCATAGCGAAATTATGGCCTCGCGCTTCAACTATCCGCATCTGCGCTATATGGAACGCGATGAGGTTGCCGAAAAACTCGGCTCAAAACGCTATTTCGGCGGCACCTATGACAGCGGCACTGGCCATATTCACCCGCTCAAATTATTGATCGGTCTGGCGAGAACCGCATCTCAGGCCGGCGCAAAGCTCTATGAGAACAGCAAAGCCACCGTTATTACCTCATCCAATGGCCGTGTAATCGTCAAAACTGCACGCGGCATCATCAATGCGGAAAAAGCCCTGATCGCAGTCAATGCCTATGGCGGCAATCTGGAGCCGGTCAGCGCAGCCCATGTGATGCCGATCCGCTCGTTTATCGGCGCGACTGTGCCACTGGATGATACATGCCGCGTTTTACCGGGTGGTGAATCCGTCGACGACTCCCGTTTTGTGGTGCGTTATTTCCGTCGTTCCAAAGACGGGCGACTGCTATTTGGCGGACGTGAAGCCTATACGGCCGATAATCCGCGCGACATTACCACCCATATCCGCCGCCAGATCATGGAAATCTATCCGCAACTTCAAGATATTGAGATCACTCATAGCTGGGGTGGCTCGGTTGGCATTACCATGCCGCGCCAGCCTTTTGTGCGCGAGGTAATGCCCAATGTCATCAGCGCGGGCGGCTATTCCGGCCATGGCGTGATGCTCGCCAATTTTATGGGTAAACTCTATGCAGAAACGGTGACCGGCAATCGCGAACGCCTGCGTCAGTTTGAAATGCTGAAAGTACCGGCATTTCCGGG
>NZ_ANNO01000178.1:0-4669 GCF_000409565.1 Pseudochrobactrum sp. AO18b | reverse complement strand
TAGAAATGGTATGCTGTCACCAGCACACTTTGAACAGAACCACAAACTGAAGACGAAGAGTGTCTAATAAACTCGGGGCTATTCAAGCCAATGCTCGTCCACTTCCTCGTCGTCATCCGCAAATGTCAAAATATCAAAGCCGTTCTCGGTTGCAAAACGGAGAACGTGATCTCTGACGCTTGCGATCCCCAGCTCGGGCTCAATAAGATACGTAACGGTATGGCCTGTTACTTGTTCGGCAAACTTCCCAATTATTTCGGTCAATGTTTTAACCGAATTGTTTTCAACGATGACAAAATCGATGCAGGCGTTCTCTGGCAACTTCAAATTGCTATAGCTCAACAAAAGCCTTTCGAGCATTTGCGGTCGGTTGCGTGTCACCGTACCCACGGCGATCCTTCGTTTGTGTGAAGTGTGACAATCCGCGTGCTCCATAGACTTCATCCGAACGGCGCTTTCCGGAGCGTAGCTATCCATCCATTACAATGCCGAATGTTACGTCGAGGAAGAAGGAGAGGATCGTCTGAAGCAGACGCTCTTGCCTTGCGTGTTGTTGTCGCTAGCCGAAAATCCGCTTTGGCGACCATATCTCGGATGTTCCGCGAGACACTACCATAAGGATAGCAAAAGGATCGTACCTGCTGGCCCGTCAAATCCTCCAGTTGAAGCTTCGAACGCTTTATTTGCCTGAAAGATTCTGCTGGATCGACGTCGGTGAGAGAAACATGGTCAACAGTATGTGCTCCAACTTCATTTCCCGCTCGCGCCCATTCCAGAACCTGCGTTGTGGACATGCAAGGAGTATGCGGGATTCCGATAGCTTCATCCCATCGGTTATAGCCCCCAATCTCGCCACTTACGAAAAAGCAGGTGGCGGTAAAGCTGAGTTCACTGAGAATGGGAAGAGCGTGTTTGTGGACATTTTCGAAGCCGTCATCGAACGTGATACCGACGACACGGCCTTGCTTTTCGCCATTTTTTATAGATACGCCTTGTTGTGGCAGTAAAGGCTGAAGAGTGCCTCATAAGTCGACGAAATAAGTGCAGGGATCTCTTCTCTCGTTGTCGGATTTCTGGAAATAAAGGCGGAAACAAGCTCTGATACGCACTTCAGACGAAGAGCGCTGTCGATGTCGATCTGATAACTCCGAATTGAAGATTGTGTCATCATTTTACCTAGACCAATTTGATTTTTACTATAATCTTGAGCTTGTCTTGCTCTGACATCATTTAGTTTTGGATTCTCTTGAACAACGCCCAGGATTCTTGCATCGAAAAGCGACCAATGCCGGGTATTGGGACGTGCCCATAGTAAGGAGATAATTGAAGCTCTGCTAACCAGCTTCCAGAGCCAGTCAACTTCACAAAAATTGCTGACACCAGGCCAGTGCGATTTGCACCGTGCTCACAATGCACAAGCATCGGTTTGGGCGCGCTATTCCATATGGCAATCAATTTTTCCAGATCCGTTTTTGATAGTGTATGGCCAGAGCTGATAGGAAAATCTATCAGTTGGACATTTGCGCGCCGTGCAGCCGCTAACTCTTCACGGCACCAATCGCCCTTAGCTTCATCGCGAAGATTTAGAATGCTTTTTACGCCAAAATTTTCCACTATATACTTGATTTCGGCGGCGTCAGGCTGGGCCGAGCGATAAAGGACACCTGGAATAACTTCATCAAAATTCCCGCTCGCAATCACGTGTACAGCACGGATGCCAGCGGCGACCAGCATAACAAGAATACAAACCTTCGATATACTACTAAATCGCATGCAAAATGAACGGCGCAATCCCCGTTGCTGAATGCGTTCAAAACCAGCCATCCACCAAGCTCCGTTCATAGGCCAGGATCCTACGCGCATATAGAGTTGAGCGAAGTTGCTTTTCGAGCTCAAGAATGTTCCGCTTCAACGCAAATCTAATGGTTTGTCGTCTACTGGCTACATCTAACAGATGGCGTTCGTCTTCAAGCAACGAACCACCCAGTTCGTGACTTACCTCGGACAGGAGGTTCTTAGAGGCGGACCAGACCCGAAGACCTAGTTCCCAAGGGTGAGATAGGTCTTCATCTAGGGGCCTGAATACTTGCTTCCGACAAAGCAGCCGTTTTGCTGCTTGTGAATTAATGAGATAGCCTACTGCACCATTGGCCGGTCGTTTATGGCATACAAGTTTGGAATTTGCAGCGTATCTAGTTGAAAGGACCTTCTTGGCCGTGAAGTTGAAAAGTTTGATGATATCCCAGCTTCTATAATCCAGCTGCAATAGCACATCGGTTAGGAATGTCTTCAAGTGCTCATTGTCGATGATCATGGCGTTGTCTTCAAGAACCAAGCCAACGTAAACCCCATCCTCGACAATTTGTTGCCAGACTTTACGGCGTCCTTTATAAACGGCAATTTCACCGGCTGTCAGAGGACGTTTATAACGGAAGAAATTGGTCACTCCATTATAGTCGGACGACGAAACTTCTTTCGCTGTGTAGCCTTGAATAAACTGATGGGAAATTTCAGTCGCCGCCCAGGTCTGCGTCGAACTCTTGCGTCGCGGTCCATCGTCGGCGTCGACGGTAAGGATATAAGCTTGTAAAGCTCTGCTATTGCTGACAACCGATTGCACGAAACTTCCCCAATTTCCGCGTTAATGTCATCTCGCGAAATTGGCCGACAATCGCAATTTTGTTTTCTACAATCGGATGTAATTTGGTCAGAATCTAATATTTTGATCGTTCTCTGACACCAGAAAAATGCTCTGATAAGATTGATTACTACTCGGCATATAAAATGATCGCTAGAATAAAAACAGGTAGATTTTGTTCATGATTCCAGTTCAGACGATCCCAATCTGCCGCATGATTGCCTTTTCTCTCCATGAATTGTAGCAAAAATTGCGAATGACGCGCAGGAAATGGCAGCAAGGATTGCCAGTCCATGCAAGGAATATTCCATCGCGAGGCCACCAAGCAACGGGCCAAAGAGTGCTCCCGTACCCCATGCTACGGAAAGCAACGCATAGATGCTGACGAGTTCTCCACCGTTGTAACGATCGCCCAGCGCTGCGATCACCATTGTGTAGATGTCCGCAAATGCCCCCCCCAGACAAAAAGGAGCGGGTAGGCAAACCAGGGGTGCGCGAGCGCGATCGGCCAGATCAATGCGCTACATGCTGAAAACGAAGCGAGGAATATGATGAGCATGGTACGACTCATGCGATCCCCAAGCCAGCCAGTGGGTAGTTGCAAAACGATGGAACCGGTCAGAAGAATAGTAAGGAGAATCGTTGCTGACTTTTCGGGCCATCCAAGATTGACGGCATAAACGGGCAGGAGGCTTAGTCCTGCCGTTTCCAGCCCGGCATTCAATGCCGCTGCTGCAACTGCAACTGGGACTATTTTCAGATAACGAAGGGGACTACCACTGTCAGCTCGTCTGGGCATGACGTCGCGAGGGTGTCCCAGAACAAGAGCGAGGCAGGCTATCAGGGCAAGGCCCGCGCCGATGAGAAAGGCAAGGGATTGTTGACGGCCAACCAGTGCTAGTATTGCCGGGCCCAGTGCCATGCCCGTTGATAGTGCAGCGACATAAATCGCAATCGTGCGGCCCCGTTTGGCCTCGCTTGTGGTCTGGTTGAGCCAAGTTTCAGAAACCACCAGCAGGGTTTCCGAAGCGGCACCCAGAGCCGCGCGTAATGGAAACCATAGCAAGAATACCGGCATGGCAGGGAAAAGAGTAAAAAGAAGGCCAGCGAGAAGGAGCGCCCCTTTGGCCAATTTACGAAAACCAAGTCGTAACGACAGTCCAGGCAAAAAGGGTGCTATCAGCAAAACGCCGATAGCATGCATGGCGCTGTTTGCTCCGACGATCGTTTCCGAATATCCTGCGTCCACCAGTTCAAGTGCGATCAATGGTGCACTCAGACCATAGGTAAGGCCAAAGATGGCGGCGGTTAGAATAACGACGAATGTGGTCATATCTGGTCTGGTCACATTTCGCTCCGTTCGCCCTGTGGCAGAACGTGTTGTCCGGCCACTCGGCTTCGGTCGCGGAATGCTTCCTTCAGCTTTCTGCGCCAGCGGCGGTTGCTGTGTTCAACCACCTGAAAGGTTAGACGTGTGTAGTCAAGGACCATTCCTGGTGTCCAGCTCATGGCTTCTGCCCGTCCGCGTATGATGCGCATCATCCAGAAATGTGGATCACTTACAATACGAAGAAAATCACGCAAGGGCCTTCCGGTAAAGGATGAACCTTCGAGTGCTGCATCCAGTGCCTGGATAACCGTCGTCGAGCAGTTGCGCGCGGTCAAATTATAAGTTCTGTCCCGAGAATAGGCATTCCAGAATACGCCAAGCGCTTCAGGATTGAAGCGTGAAAAGGTAATTTTCTGATCCGGCATGCACCATGCAGCAGCTTCCGCTGCCAGGGATTCATTGAATCGTCCCGCCACATCATTTTGATGGCCAGCATTGAGAAGCGCGCGAAAGTCGTCCGGCCTGTGGTCAATGTCGTCCAGAGGGTAGTGACTTATATAAAGATCAGGAGGCATCTCCAGGGCACTATGGCCGGTCGAGATAACGCCTTTTTTGTCGACGGCAGCAACATACCGATCAATCAATATTCGTCTTTCGGCATCGGTTACCGAGGCGATTGCTGTCCAGACATAGACATTGAG
>NZ_ANNO01000177.1:0-5322 GCF_000409565.1 Pseudochrobactrum sp. AO18b | reverse complement strand
GACGGAGGTCCCGTCAGGAAGTGCACGTAATTGAACCGCCATGCGCAACAATGCATAACCGGATGTAAGGAGGAGGAGCGCAAAACAAAAAGGAACGGTGAGACGATGAGGAAGGGGTTTCGATGCAAGGATCATAACGGCAAGGCCGATCTCGATCAGACCTGCCGAGATACCTACGCGCCACCGCTTGCTATGGACGACAAAGGCCGATGCCAACCGGAACACGCCATCGGTAAGAAACGCCAGACCAAACAGAATTGATGCGGCGATGTTATTGTCCCAGGGCACATCGAACACAACAAATGCGGCAAACAAGAATGCCATTCCGCGGAGGATGTCGATCCAGTGGTCCCGAGCGCCACGTGCGCAGGCAGCCGCAATTTCAACCACGCCTTCAATGATCAGGAATATCGCCAGCGTGTCGAGCACAACTGAAAGTCTACCGTCGCCGAGATCATAGAGAATACCAAAACCAAATAGTATCCAGATGCCACCGGCAGTTGCCAGGATCCACCACATTGGCTTGAGGGCTTGTGCGCCTAGCAACAGGAAAACGAGCCTGATCATGATTTTACCTCGGCACAGCGAGCGAAGACAAAAGTAGTTTACAGCTTTTGCAGGATACGCTCTTCATTCGAATGGTCTAGGGGCGCTGAATGTCATCGTTGTCCATGCGTTGCTGCTTTAGCATGCACTCGTCATACGTCGGTGTTCTACTCTTGATGCCAAGTTTGTCGCAGGCTCGCTGATAGTTTTCCCGTTCCATTCTAGTGTCTGGCAGACGGATACGGCGGTCGCGGCAACCGCGCCGCAAACAAAGACAGCTAGTCGTAAATAGACGCGAAATCTCCTTGCTCACGAAGGGCATGGGTCGGAAGAGTTCAGGGAAAAAGCTTCGTCTCGACGTTTTCAGAGATAAGCGAGCAGTGCAGCGTAATGGGCCTCTTTCGCACTTGCGAAAGAGCGCCGTCAATGAAGTCGCAACTCAGAATATTGTCCGGTCCAGACTTGCGGCCTGACGCGACGTTCAGATTGACTTTAACTGGTCCATTCACCCAATCGATACGCTTTACTTCCACTTTATCGCCCGAAATATGCACCTTTTGGCCTCTGCCGACAATCTCGACTGTTTCATCACTTGGAGAAAGACTGATCAGCCCGATTTCATTGACATGATTTGCCGCACTCTTCTTCGGATCACCATAGTAGCTGGCCAAGGCAATGATCGTTTCATGGTCAGCGGCCAACTTTGCTGCCGCTTTATCGGATAGCGCGATGGTGACATCGAATCCCATGTCGGGTCCAGCGGCCATGGCGGCGGTATTCAGACCCATGATTGCGAACAGCAAACTAGCAAATTGAATTTTCCAGCTCAGCATCACTACAGTCTCCATCGAACCGTTATCGTGTTGCAAGTCGTCATCGCCATGATAGCTCCATTCAGAGTTTACTGATCAACCCTATATAAAAAAGCACCGGGATAGCTAATTGAATACGGTGATCTACGTTGGGAATAGGGTGATTTTATTATAAAGATCAAGATCCTGATATTGCCGCGGTAAAGATTGTCAGTACTTTTGTCTGCTAGGATGACGTCTCTGCAGACGCATCAAGAAGTGACATGTGTGTGCGAATGGCGATAATTGGAGGAGACTCCGATATAGGTTAGGGTATTTAAGCATGAAGCCAAAGGTTTGGCATGGTCTTTTCCTGTCCGGGATAATAACGATTGCCAATATGTTCAGCGTCGGTGCCGTGACGGAAGCGCGTGCCGACAATTGCGATACACTTCAGACACAAAGTGAAATCACGGCCTGTTTTGGTGATGACGAAAAGGCAGCGGATTCCACATTAAACAAGCTTTACCAATCGCTCATGCATGAGCTATCCGATGCTGACAAGCAACGTCTTCGGGATGCTCAGAGAGCGTGGATCAGCTTTCGAGACAAGGAATGCACATTTCGTGTGGTACCCTATGCTGATGGATCGGTCGCGCCTTCGCTGACGGCAAGTTGCTTAGCGGCTCTTACTGCACAACGTGTTGTTGACTTGCGCCAGCAGGTGAACTGCGAGGAAGGCGATCTTTCCTGCGTTCCACATACGAATGCGGCAAAAAGCACAGTTCCGCTCAAATCCGCGCAGAAACAGACGTCGTCGCACGGAAATATGGATCAAGGGGCATGCAGTCAGGCTATTGGCCTTCAGAAGGCGAAAGAAATCGTCGATCGCTGTCTCGATATGTCGGGTTCCAGTCATCCCCCATGCAATGTTGAAAATAGTTGCAGTATGATGATTGAGGAGATCCGTCAAGGATGTGCTGCGAACGGTGCGGATGCACCAAAATATTGCGCAGACTATCGTTAGTCGGATAAGTCACCACGATTTACTGTGTCGGGTTTGGTCAATTGTAACTCGTATTATAATGAGGATTAGAAATGACAGCTTCTCGTGGAGTTAAATTGATCGCTGTCGCATCGCTGACAACGGTGGCACTGGGTGCAATGCATTCGATCGCACTTGCAGGTAGCGCTCGAATTAGTGCGATAAACGATGGAGGGCGAAGTGTTTTGCTTCCATTTTCGGTCACTTGCGAATATTCAGATGGAAACGAAAGCAATCCGGTAAATTACTCTGTTTGGACAGGGAGCTCAACGGTCGTGAGCGGATGCGATAAATTCGTTATCTATTATACCTCATCGCGCGGCGTAAAGTATGACTATGAGGTGTATCCCGGGCGTTCATATTATTTTGAATGGGCAGGAAACCACTGGGGGTTTTACGAAAACTAAGCCTTGCCTACTCGCAGTTGGCCGGCGAACATCCTGCTAATGCACGGCCGCAAGCTTCTAGAATGAAGATCGCTACAAACTCCATCTTTTCCTGATCAAACTTAAAGTGATCCATTTACTCGTGCGAGTTCAAACAAAAGAAAGCCCGTCAATGCTTCGATCTCCTTACGTAGCCCTGGCCGCATTGTTGGTAACAGCTTATCCGTTGGTGTCTCAGGCAGCTGACCCTTGTTCGGCGATTGATCAACGCCTTACGCATGATTTAAAAACACAATTTGCTCCACTCATCGCGAAAAGCCTCGACGGTGATGTTAAGTCTTCAAAGGTCGATATCGATTCCATAATGCGGTCAGGCACTTGGACGATTGTCCATGCTTCGACTCCTGTCGCTGATCCCGGTTATTTCTTCTTCGACTCCTCTACTGGTGATAACGTCTTCAAGGATGTCTGGAGCGGTATCGCCGAAAAGGTAGAAGCCCCTGAAATAGCAAGATGGGCTAGAAGTCTCGGTGCCAACAAGGCTATCTCGGCATGTTTTGCCGACACAGTTGCCGTGGTTGAGTGACAGTAAAAACAGATGTACTGGCATAAGCGATCAGTATTCATTTACGAGGGGACCGTGTTTCTTCACTGGCTCAAGCCGTCTGATGCTCGCGAACCAAAGCGGATTAAGCGTAAAAAGCTATGGACGGAGCTGCTTTGGGGTTACTCCCCAATATTTTCTCATAAGAGAGGTCATATGGCTCTGGCTGGCGAAACCACAAAGGGCCGCGATAGTGCGCAGTTCAAGTTGATTGTCTTTGATCATTTGTCTCGCATGCGCTAAACGCCGCTGCAGTATAAATTGGTGCGGGGGTATACCCGTTGTTTTGCGAAACGTTCGCACGAGGTGGCTCGGCGAGCAACCGGCAATAACTGCGAGCATGTCTATTGCCAGAGAGCTACTGATATTGGCGTCGATGAACTCTTCGATTCTGCGCACAACTAGCGGGGGGAGACCACCCTGGTGGCGCATTGATCTTTGCTGTACAGCAATGGAGGAGCGAGCGCGCAACATCTGCAGCCAGAATAAGACGTTCAGGGGCTCCATCGCATTCGCACTCGGTCCTTCAGGACGGATAAACTCCTGGTGCATAAGCTTAGCGATTGCTGACGATACTGGATCTGTAGCTCCTGGCTGCGTTGGAATCAACACAATATCGTCGTAGCCAAACTCCATACCTGCCAGCCGTTTGAGTCTGCATGGAGTTATTGTAGTTAGAATGCACTCTTTTTGTGCCTGCCAGCGCGCAAACATGTCGGTGCCAGCAGGAATGAGTTCAACCCCACCGGCAGGTGCATCGAAAACGGTCGTGCGGTCAGTGCCCACGGCTACCTCGCGTCGGAGCTGTGGTGTTGTGAGAATAAGTGCGAATGGTTCGGGTGTTGTGAATTTGATTTGGTTCGCGCCTGTCAAAGAATGCATAATCCCGCCATCTTCAACTTCGTGTACTTTGCCCCAGCTGGGCAGTGTCTGCAACCAAGACATGTAGCCCCACACTTCAACTTTATTAGCGAGCTTCACCCATACGTGTCATTTCAGTCTGAATTGGTTATAACGATCAATATTTTTTTGAAAAAGGGAAAGGCTTGAGTTATACACAGTTCGTGCCACATGATTGCCGATCCAGCTGCAATATTAAAACAAACTCAGATGGAAGTGAAGTTTGCTAGTGACTTGGGCGGCCATTCAAATGCAGCGGCAATTATAGCACGACCACTTTGTCAGCGTTGAGTTTCGGCAAATTTGTCAGTATTTTGGGAGCTGGCATTGTTCAACAATTTAGTGGCTGCTTGCTCGTCGAACTCGGAGGCCTCTATTCTCTAAAGCCTCCTTCGCGTAGAAAGGAGACTTCCTCGGTAGCTGTCTCGCGCCCCAACACGGAATTTAGATGCGGAAATCGGCCGAAGCGCTGGATAATATCTCGGTGTCCCTGGGCATGCGAAAGCCATTGTTCGCCAAGCTTGGCGTTGAGCAGCACGGAGACTTCCTGGTCAGCAATTTCTTCCGAATGAGCGAAGGGCAAGCAGAAGAATAAGCGCAGATCAGGCTCTACGCGCTCCATATGCCCGAGCGTCTGCGCCTGCCGTGCAAAGTTTCTCGCCAGCGGATCGGTCGCGTACATATGACCGGTACCGCGAAAGGCATTGCGCGGGAACTGATCAGTCAGGATCAACAGCGTCAGCGCGCCTTCTGGCGTTCCAATCCAGTCGTCACGCCGCCGTTTGGCGACCTCCATATGCAGGTGCAGGAAGCGTTCCCGGAACTCATCGTCGAAGCTTTTGTCCTTGTCGAACCATTGGCCTTCATTCCCGGCCTGTTTCCAGAAGCGGACAACATCCGAGATCAGCCCGGCATCCCTACGTTGCTGCTCCCTGGGGTTGGCGATCATGACGAAGCCTCCGGATTCGCACGTTTGCTTTTGTCGACAGCATTGCTATGTATCAGATCGCGGCCAGCATAGATGCCGCCAACCGTCTCGATTTCGAAGCG
>NZ_ANNO01000176.1:0-966 GCF_000409565.1 Pseudochrobactrum sp. AO18b | reverse complement strand
GGACCGCTTCGGGGGCGTCGCCGAGCATAACCAGCGCCCGCCCGCCCAGCGTGAGGGCGGATTCGAAGGTCTCGCGCATCTGGTAGTCGACGCCTGCGTGGACCAGTTCGATAGCGTGCTCGCGGTCGATCGAGCGTGCCAGCACCAGCACGAGCGGAAACTCGTGCCTGACCAGTTCGGCAATTGTACTGGCAGCCTTCGCGTCGTTGACGGCAATGACGATCGCCTTCGCATTTTCCGCACCGGCGGCGTGGAGAATATCGAGACGTGCCCCATCACCATAGTAGACCTTGAAACCAAAATCCTCGGCATCGCGGATCGCCTCGGTGCTTGTCTCGATGATCGCAATCGAATGGCCACGCGCCAGAAGCGGCTGGCTGACGATCTGGCCGAAGCGTCCGAAGCCGATGAGCAGGACGCTGCCCGACAGGTTCTCGGCCGCTTCGACACCGTCCATTGACTGCTCCGTCTTCGGCAGCAGCCTGTCATGCAGGATGATCATCAGTGGTGTCAGGACCATGGAAATGATGATGATCGCCGTCAGGTTGGCGTTCCATTCAGAAGTGAGGATGCCGAACTGGGTGGCTGTGGCGTAGAGCACGAAGGCGAACTCGCCACCCTGCACCATTAGGACCGTGCGCTCGATCGCTTCCCGGTGGTCGGCCTTCAGCAGGCGCGCGACACTATAGATCACCGCCATTTTGAGGATCATGAAAGCCGGCACCGAGATTACGATCACCACCCAGTTTGCGGCGATGATGTTCAGGTCGAGCGCCATGCCGACGCCAAGGAAGAAGAGGCCGAGGAGCAATCCGCGGAATGGCTCGACATCGGCTTCGAGCTGGTGGCGGAATGATGATTCCGACAAAAGGACGCCAGCAAGAAACGCGCCCATCGCCATCGAAAGCCCGCCTGCCTGCATAAGCACGGCAGCGCCGAGGACGACCAGAAGCGCCGCGGCCGTCC
>NZ_ANNO01000175.1:0-819 GCF_000409565.1 Pseudochrobactrum sp. AO18b | reverse complement strand
CGGCAGCAGGGCGTGCAACGCCTCGCTTATTGGCGGTGCGCGGCGCATTCTGCGGCGTCGCATGAGGGGCGGTCATATCAGACTCCAAATTTTTTCTGTAAATCAATCATCGTCAGGGCAGCGCGCGCTGCAAAACCGCCCTTATCTTTTTCACTGCGTTTGGCGCGGGCCCAGGCCTGCTCTTCATTTTCAACAGTGAGAATGCCATTACCGATCGCAATGCTTTCCGCCACAGACAGGTCTGTCAATGCGCGGGAGGATTCATTGGCAACGATTTCAAAATGATAGGTCTCGCCGCGAATGACGGTGCCAAGCGCAACATAACCATCATATTCTGTGCCACCGCCGGCCTCAGCATCGAGAGCGAAAGAGATAGCCGCAGGAACTTCAAGAGCGCCCATGACCGTCACAATATCATAAGTCGCACCGGCTTCATCCAGCGCCGCTTTGGCACCATCCAGAAGCGCGTCAGAAAGCGCATCGTAAAAACGGGCTTCAACAATCAGAATATGCGGCGGATAGGCCAGATTTCCGGTCATCTCATTCTCCATAATCAGCTGCCTTTAAAGCAATTGAATCCACGACTACCAGAGCGGTTTATCTGAAACTGCCACAGGTCAAGAACACTGTATCCTCTCCCGCAGGCACAGGCTGCTTACGGGAACGTATATAAATCATATTCTATAGAAACCTGCGGCACTTACAATGTAAGCAGCCATACATTTTTCAATATGCTTTTTGCCCGCAACAACAGCGAGACCCTGCTGCGACAGATCAATCTGCACAACTGAGTTAAAGCAACGCCTGAACGGTAATGAC